>CAZPWB010000015.1:0-44529 GCA_964590425.1 uncultured Lishizhenia sp.
AAGCACCACCGGTTACAGAAGAGCTTAAAGTTGAAGTTCCGTTAGAACAGATAGCAGTAGTACCAGAGATCGTACCTGCAGAAGGCGGCGCAGTAACCGTTCCCGTCAACGAAATGGTTTGAGTTGACGCACCTGAAGAAGCAATACTTAGAGAGCCGTTAACAGCACCAGTTGAAGCAGTATTTGCTAAACGCACAAATACAGTTGTTGCACTTAAAGTACCACTAGCTGTAATCGTGACCGAACTCGTATAAGTACCCCCACTTGTTAAACTAACCTCATAACCTGTAGGTGCAGTTACTGTAACATTAGCTGTTAAGTTGGCACCAGATACAGTAAATGACTGCGATGCCGACACCGACCCTTGACAGCTTGTAAAGCTTGTAATGGATGATGAATTAATCGAAAGAGAAGCCGATGCGGTAACTGTGACAGAATAAGTAGCAGACTGTCCACAGTTAGTGTAAGTGATGGTAACTGTACCAGCAGCAACACCTGTCACTACACCTGAACTACTAATTGTTGCTAGTGAAGTATTCGATGATGACCATGTACCTCCACTTGCTGCATGTGACAATTGAATAGTTGAACCTGCAAGTACAGAGGTATTCCCTGAAATTTCAGGGAAATAACCTGCAACGAAATTACTCGTATTTCCATTCAATGTAAAGTTGGTAATTGTTCCGTTATTCGCAGAGTTAACTGAATTCGTAAGAGTAGTTATTGCTGTATTGTTGCCATTTTGTACCCCTTGGTTAAAATTATAGTAAGCCAATAAATTGGTCTCATTTCCCTGATACTGTGTCGTTAAATTGGCACTAATTTGAGCAGCTGTTCTGGCTACATTCCAGAAACGCACCTCGTCAATTCTACCGTTAAAGAGTGTGGCATTAGTTGATGAGCCAACCATTTTTCCACCGATAAGTCGTGGCGCACTATTCTGACCATTTCCGTTGTTTGTAATAGTAGCAGCATCAAGTACACCATTTATATACATTCTTACGGTACCCGATTGTCTTGTGACAGCAACGTGTGTCCATTTATTCAGCGGAATCGGATTTTGGGAATCTAAACCAGCTATCCAAACATTTCCATCCCCAAAATTTGAATGAAGTTTGTTTGCAGATGTAATGGCAAAAGACGACACATTATCTTTGGTAAATATTTCAGAATAAGCTAAAGCAGACCCTTCCCAATATACCCATGCTTCCATAGTTACATCCGCAAGATTTTCTAGAATATCCCCAACATTAACATAGTCATTAACTGCATCAAAATCAAGTGCATTATTGAAAACAACCACTAAAGGTGTTCTTGTACTTGTACAGCCATTTGCATTCGTTGCTTCAGCAAAATAGGTAGTTCCTGAAACCAAGCTGGTTGTTGCTGCCAAAGCAGTTCCACCAGTGGAAGCACTAAACCATTGAACAGTAATTCCGCTACCCACAGTTGCTTGTAAATCAGCGACAGTATTTCCTGAACAAGCGATGAAAGGGGAGCTTACAGTTGGTGCGGTAGGAAGCGCATTTACGGTAACAGTGGCGGTGGTCGTAGCATTTGAACAGCCACCCGTTCCGTTAATTGTATATGTAATTACAGAGGTTCCAGCTGTTCCAGCTGTAATTACGCCAGTTGATGAGTTAATATTTGCAACACCAGTTGTTGCCGAAGACCAAGATCCGCCTGAAATCGAAGCGATCAACGTAGTTGTACCATTTGAACAAACACTTGTTGTGCCAGAGATAGTCGTTGCTGTAGGAGCAGCCGTTACAGTAACTGTTCTAGTAGCTGTTGCATTCGGACATCCGTTTGTCCCGGTAACTGTATAAGTAATGGTTGCAGTACCTGCCGCAACTCCAGTTATTGTTCCATTCGAAACAGTAGCGATGTTGGTATTTGAAGAAGTCCAAGTACCACCTGAAACCGTTGAAGTAAAGGTTGTTGTAGAACCAACGCAAACGTTTTGTGTTCCTGATAAGGTGCCTGCGGAGGTCCCGTTACTAGCATCTAGTATGGTTGAAGTTCCGGTTACTGCAGCCGGATTAGACGTAGAACTTGGGGTGCCAGAAAATGATCCAATTGCGTTGCCAAAGGCTAAAGAAAATAATCTAGTTGCGCCAGAAGATGATGCAGTAAAGCCTAATCGAAACTCAAAATCATGTATTGGGTCAGCATAGTCAGCTACAAAAGAAGCAGTATTTTCGAATGTAATATCATCTAAATTTGTTGACCTACCCAAAAAACGTGTAAAACCTGGACGGAAATTCTGTGTTATGGTAAGTAGTGAGCCTGAACCTAATTGATGGCTTGAAAAGCTTTCTAACTCAGCAAATTCTCTTGCTGAAGATGAAATCCCATCTACATCCACCCCAGTAACAAAAAAGTTTTCTAACGCCACAGGCGTGCTTGTGCCTGATTGGAAGAACTTAATTTCAAAATCTACAAAACTTCCAGAAGCACTTGACGAACCAATTTGTGGTTGGAAACGAGCGGCATTTGAATTATCATCATCAAAAGAAAATGGCGAAGCGTTGGAATTTGCCTTGATGGTTATCTGCGCATCAATAGCTTGTCCGGCTATAGTAATTGCATTGGTCTTTTTATAAACGGCATTCACCGCACCTGATGACCCCGAGATTAAACTCATTGAACTCAAGTTGATTTGCTGATAGTTTACATTGTAAACAGACATTCCACTCAACGAAGATGCAATTGGTGTTACCGTGAGCACCACAGATTCATTTGATTCTACAGTAGCATCATTAATTAATGGTGTTCTTACCGTAATTTGCCCTGAGCTAGGAAGAGTTACACTATTTTGATAGATTGCCCAAACAGTTCCGTTGAACCATTCAATATTTGATTGACCCAATACTGTATTCGAACTAGATCCGTAGTCAACTCCTCCACCGGTAGCATTTGAACTTGAAAGAGAAAGTTGTAAGTTTTGCCCAGCCTGTCCACCAACAGTGTAAGTTAAGTAGTTTGCACAGCCCTCGATAAATGAAGCACCTGTAACTACTGGCGTACTATTATCATTATCTAAGATGGTAACTACTCCTGAACCATCAAGAATCGATGCATTGGTCGGGTCAGAAAGGGTTAAGTTAATGGTTTCTGATGTTTCAACTGAAGCATCGTTAGTAATAGGAATAGTTAATGTTCCTGTTAACTGCCCGGCAGGAATTGTTAAAGTACCTGTTGTTGTAGTATAATCTGTACCTGCGGTTGCAGTTCCGTTACTTGACGTGTAAACTACCGTAATTGCATTTGTACTGGTTGCGGATAAAGTAACTGTAATTGTTGCTGTCCCTGCGCCTTCGCCTACAGAAATATCGTTAATTGATAACTTTGGAAAAGAGGCTAAATATGCATTAAGATCATTGAGTACCCCAGCTGAGTTCCCAGTTACTGGACCTGGAATAGGCGAGATAGTTAGCGTTTGACCATTTTTTGTAAGACCAATGTAATGGTTTGTAGTTATGGTATAAGTGCTACTACCGTTTAAACCATTTGTGGCTAGCGTGGCTGAAGATGTTGGTTGGAATACAAAACATTCTACCGTATTACCTGTATTTGTTCTCCATTTAATAAATCCAGGAATGGTATGCTCTGTACCCGCATTGTCAGTAATGACAGCAAACCCAGGAATATCATTTCCTTGGGCTGTAAAAATTGTTGCACTTGAGTTCTGTGCAAACTGCACGTTCGTCCAGTTTAAACCTCCTGTACCGGAATGATAATAACAGTTGCTCGCAGAGGTGTTATTGTTAACCGCACCTACAAAACCATTTGAAAATGGAACGGTAAGGTAATTCTGAGCAAAGGTAAATGAGAAGATTGTGCCAATGGCAATCAATGAAGAAAGCAGTAAGAACTTACTGACTTTAGGTAGACTTTTGTACATAAAGAACTAAATTATCCTGCAAAGTAACAACAATTATGCGAAATATCCTTTACATCATTGCATTTTCACTTAGGGTAATCTATACAAATTCTATATGCGCTATCTACTGATTTTCTGCTCGAAATACGGGAATTCGTCTAAAAGTTCGCCTGAATAGTAAAAGTCATAGGCTACACCACCAAAGGTGTACTCTTTGTCGCGGATCATGAAGTTGGAGCCGCCCACTGCAGGGTATTTTTTGGGTATAGATTTTCTATAGCCAAGATTGAAGATAGAGGCCAATATTTCAGGGCGTTCATCGATGGAATAGCCAGCTTTTTTCCATTGTGTAGCGATTTGACGGATGAAGATTCCGGCATAGAGATAGGAGTAGTAATGGTCTTTGTATTGGACGAGTCTTTTGACGCGCAAACTGAGTGTATCGTTGTGGGCGTTGTTGTAATTTCGGGTAGAGTCGTAGTCGAGGAGGTGTTCGTATTTGGAACCACAGTAAAAAGGACTTTGTGGATCTTTAAGGTAGGTTTCGATGTTGCGGGCTGTTTGCTCTTTAATGCCAGTGACGCCAAATGACATGTTTGTTTCTAAGGCTAAGGTTTTCAAAGGCGCCACTAAGTTTTTGAAGCGCTCTCTTCTTGAATTGAATAACCTAACTTGCTCTCCAACAAGACAAGCCACAATCATTCTTGGTTCCACTCCACAGGCAGCTGCAGCAGAGTCGATATATTTTTTGTCTTTGGCTACAGCTTCTTTGAAATAGGACCACTCCATGAAGTTCATCCATTCAAAAGCATTGCCACTTTTGGCCGTGTTGCTCGCTTGATTTTTTGCTAAGATTTCTTTGAGTCTGCGCTGATAGCTTTTGTTGTCTTTGAGTTTGAGGTCAACTGCTGAGAGCATTTGCAGCGCAGTTTTTTCACTTTTCGATTGCGCCCAGGCCTCTAATATGGTTCTTGCGTTCTTCGGATAATAAGCATTGACCAAATTGATGCGCTCTAGAATTTCATTGCGATACTTCACCAATGATGCGCTATCCACCTTGAAGTTCTGGTTGTATTTGTCGTGCATTTGCTGAAAGTAGCGGTTGTTGTCGTCTACAAGACCCTTGTCATCAGTGATGCGAAATTTCAGTGCCAAGAACACCCCAACTAATATTACTCCATAACCAGCAAAACCATAAAGGGCAAGATTATACGGGATTTTAAACCATTTACTTTGAAAGAAGCGTTTCATGTATTGAAATAAGAACGCGCTGTGTACGTAAATTTTCCTGATTAGTTTCGTGCTGCTTTTACTACCTTTGTTTTATGGCATTAGTGAAAGCATGTAGAGGTTTCGAGCCTCAAATTGGCCCTGATTGTTTCTTGGCCGAAAACGCAACTGTAGTTGGCGATGTACAAATGGGCGAACAATGCTCGGTTTGGTTTTCAGCTGTTGTTCGCGGAGATGTCAATTCTATCCGAATGGGCAACAAAGTAAACATCCAAGATGGCGCTGTTTTACACTGCACCTATGAAAAAACCAAGCTCAATATTGGCAATAACGTCTCTATTGGTCACAACGCGCTGGTTCACGGCTGCACCATCGAAGACAACGTACTTATCGGCATGGGCTCCATCGTCATGGACAACTGCTACATCGAGGCCAATAGCATTGTTGCTGCAGGCGCTGTACTCACAGAAGGCACCCGCGTAGAATCTTGGAGTATTTACGCAGGCATCCCTGCCAAAAAAATCAAAACACTTTCTCCAGAACTGTTCGCCGGAGAAGTGCAGCGAATTGCCAATAATTATGTGCTTTACTCCAGTTGGTTCAAAGAGAACCCTTAATTTTACTTTCAAACTTGCATTATGAAATACGACCGCATCGATTCAGCCCTTTATATAGCCAATCGCAAAAAGTTCATTGCTAAAATGGCTCCCCAAACTTTGGCTGTTTTTAATTCCAATGATATCTATCCGGTTTCGGCCGATAGCACGATGCCCTTTGCGCAGCACCGCGATATCCTCTATTTATCTGGTGTCGATCAAGAAGAGTCTATCTTGGTACTTTTTCCTAATGCAAGCAACCCAGCTCACCGTGAGGTATTATTCTTAAAAGAAACATCAGAACTCATTGCTATCTGGGAAGGTGAAAAACTCACCAAACAAACCGCCTTTGAAACTTCCGGAATTCAGACCGTCTATTGGCTCCAACAATTCCCAACAATATTCAAACAACTCATGGCCGAGGCGAGCGGCATCTACCTCAATACCAATGAACACCTTCGTGCCAACACCGAAGTAGAAACCCGCGAAGATCGTTTCATCAAACAAGTAAAACAACACTACCCAGCTCATCAAGTACACAAGTCTGCACCCATCATGCATTTAATTCGATCGGTTAAAGAACAAATCGAACTTGACCTCATGCAAACCGCTTGTAATATTACAGAAGCAGGGGTGCGTCGTTTACTCGGTTTTATCAAACCGGGCGTTTGGGAATACGAAATCGAAGCTGAACTTGCTCATGAGTTTTTGCGCAAGCGCTCTAAAGGTTTTGCCTATACGCCAATTGTGGCATCAGGTAAAAATGCTTGTGTTCTGCATTACATTGAAAACAACCAACAGTGTCAAGACGGCGATGTCATTTTACTTGATGTCGGTGCAGAATATGCCAACTACAGCTCTGATCTCACCCGTTGTATCCCGGTCAATGGCCGTTTTACAGCGCGTCAAAAAGCAGTTTACAATGCAGTGCTCCATGTAAAGAATGAGGCCACCAAATTATTGGTTCCAGGTACCATTATGGCCGAATACCACAAGCAAGTTGGTGCACTCATGGAAGAACAACTGGTCAATTTGGGTCTTATTTCGATGCAAGACATCAAAAACCAAGATCCAGCATGGCCAGCCTACAAAAAGTATTTCATGCACGGCACTTCTCATTTCTTGGGTCTAGACACCCACGACGTCGGTTTATGGCACGAGCCAATTTCGGCTAACATGGTCTTTACGGTTGAGCCAGGTATTTATATTCCAGCAGAGGGCCTCGGTATTCGCTTAGAAGATGACGTTGTTGTGCAAGCAAGCGGCGCACCATTCAACTTGATGGCCAACATTCCAATCGAGGCGGACCATATCGAAGAATTAATGAACGCCTAACACGCGTTTATGTTATCATATTCAGTTAAAGGAAGTGGCCCTGCTTGGGTTTTCTTACATGGCTTTTTAGAATCGTCATCAATGTGGGAATCTCTCCCCTTAGATGACTTACCCATTCAGCAAATCAAAATTGACCTTCCCGGTCATGGCGAATCTCCTCAACTTTTAAATACGCCTTCGATCCAATTAATGGCTCAAGAAGTGCAGCTTGTTTTAGATGAATTGTCACTTACTCATTTCAGCGTAGTTGGGCATTCAATGGGAGCCTATGTTGGGCTTGAATTATCAAAGCGCCCTGGTTTTCAGCAACTCATTCTGCTCAACTCTAATTGCTGGTCCGACTCTGAACAAAAAAAACAAGACCGCCTTCGCGTTGCTCAAATTGTATACAAGGCCAAAGACATCTTTATTCGTGAAGCGATTCCTAATTTGTTTCAAAGCCCTGAAAGCTCCAAAAAGGAGAGTGCAGCACTCATTGAAGAAGCCAAACTCATGACCCCCGAAGCCATTGCTTTTAGTGCACTTGCCATGCGCGAAAGACAAGACTTTACATCGAACGTCAATGCATTTCCCGAAAAATTCATCTTTATCCATGGTATCCATGATCGGTTGGTCAGCGTAGAGGAGCTCGACACAAAGGTGCCGCTCTCAGAAAAGCACTATTTAAACTGCGGCCATATGGCGCACATCGAAGCGAAGGAAGAGGTGATGGAGATATTAAAGTTGAAAATAAATGCCTAAATTAGTCATGAAAAATATAAATGACTAAAAGAGGCAATTAAATTGGAACTCAATCACTACATTAAACAAAAAGGCATCAAAATTATTGACCTTGCCCGCTCGCTAAAGCTAGATCCAAGTTTCCTGAGCCGTGCATTTTCAGGTCAACGAAAATTGCAAGCTCCGCAAATCAAAAAGATTGCTGTATTAATAGACATGCCTTTGGAAGAACTTCAGGCATACTTCCTGGCTTTAGAGGTGCAGAAAATTTTGCAGCCCTACCCAAAATTAGTCAACATAGTTTTCACGCTCACCGAAGAAAGAATAGCCTATTTAAGCGGGAAGAAGCGCAATCAAAAGGTTCAACTACCTCCTAAACTCGAGGCACTTCTCGTGACTTTATCAGAACTTCAGCGGCAATGGCAAGCGCAAAAGCCATTAGAAACCAGTCAATTACAAAAGCTTCAAACCTATTTCAATCTGGCTTATACCTATGAGTCCAATCGCATTGAAGGAAACACGCTGAGTCTTCAAGAAACCAATTTGGTAGTTAATGAGGGCATCACCGTTGGTGGCAAAACACTCCAAGAACACCTAGAAGCCATCAATCATCAAGAAGCAATTCAATTTATAGAACAACTTGTCGTCAACTTTCAAACATTTAATAAATCGGTCTTACTACAGTTACACCGTTTAATTCTAATGGGCATTGACACAAAAAATGCAGGCGTCTATAGAACCGTTGAAGTAAGAATATCAGGAAGCAAGCACGTACCGCCTTCACCGCTTCTGCTCAATGACCTCATGGATGGCTACTTTGAATTTTATATGCTCAACAAAAGAACAATGCATCCGGTATTGCTTGCCGCTGAAATGCACGAACGTTTGGTAACGATTCATCCGTTTATTGATGGCAATGGCCGCACGGCCCGCTTGGTCATGAACCTGGTCTTACTCCAAAACGGCTATACGCTTGTCAATATAAAAGGCAACCTCAAAAACCGCCTCAAGTATTACCAAGCCCTTGAACAAGTCCAACTCAATCACGAACACACCGAATTCTACAAACTGATCCTGAGTTCCGCCGAAAAATCCTTGTTACAACATTTAGAGTTGGCTGGGTAGGGATTTAAAGATATTTTTTACAAAGGGCTTTTTGCAGTTCTAGTTTATAATCTTCAATCTTAATGTCTTTGAAAGCACCTTTCAGTTGAAGAACTATTGAATTTTGTTTTTTCTTCATTTTGGGTTGTTTCGACATATAACATTGAAATTAGTTTACATGTAAAGCAAATAGTATAGATAGCCAGCAGCTCCTAAAGTGGATGTGATTCCAATTAATCTGATGGTTTTTCTAACAATTCTTGGATTGAGTTTTTCCTCAGTTGTAATTGAGGTTTCTGTAGTGCCCAGAGTTATGCCATTCACATTAACGGTTTTAAGCATTGGCCAAATAATTTTCAAATATTTATCTTTGATTGATGCGTCGTATGTAGTTGTAACAACATTGTTTTCAAGAAGATAATTCAAAGTGAGAAAATTCACTTCGTAAAAGTCGTCACCAATTAATTTTTGTGCAATACTAGCTTTTGACGAGCTATAAATTACTGGCTCCTTTTTTTCATTATCAGTCGTTGAGACGCTAAAGTCTAAAATAAAATTAATTTTCTGATAGGTGATTATTCCAGATCCGTAATCTTTAAACATAGGGGAAGTCCATACGAAACCATTCGCAGAAGGTCTATTTTGGTTATCAAATGCAATTGTTGTTTTTCTATTTTCTGAATAGGAGTTTCCTAAGAGTAATAGCGCATTTTTATTTTTTTCAATAAATTTTTTAAGCTCATCCTGACTTGCATTCACCGCACTATTGTTTTCTTTTGATGCCACAAAATTGATCACACTATCTTTAAGTAAAGAATAATTTTCAGGAAAATTTAAAAGTTTCCAATTTGTTATAACTGACTCCGAATTAGACGATAGCAATCCAGCACGAATATTCTTTGCGGTTACTTTGTCTGAATTCTGTTTATCTAGCTTAATTTTCGCAATTTCTTTCTGTTTTTCTTCTTGTACTTTCCTTTCCTTTTCCTCATTCTCAAAATCCTTTTTCGTTTTTAGGCGGTCGCATACGTTAGAGACTGTAGTTTTACTTTTTACATCGTAAGATTCTAATGCGGCAGTAATATTCGCATCCTGATGACTTGGAACATTTATAGTTAATGACAAAGATCTCTCTCCATTTTTTTCCGAAATAATTCGCAACTCTTTAATATAATGTTTGTCTTGGTAATTTGGATAAACTTTATAGTGATATACCGTCCATTCACTTGTTATATCACCATATTTATCAGTCATATATTTATCTTCCTTTTTCCAAAAATCAAAAGTTGTTATTTTTTGAGTGGTCCCAAACCTACTAGGGTCATTCCAGCGCTCCCCGTAATTATATTCCACATATATCCCTTCTACTTCAGAAATAAAAATTTTATAATCAAAATCTGTACTCATGGTGTAATCCGTCTTGCCGGAAAAATAATTTTTAGCGTATACTTCAACATGTCCGCAAACAACTTTGTTGATTAGTTCTTTTGGGAAAACTTCAGGAAAATTAACTTGGGCATTTAGAATATTACAAACAACAATTGATATCAGGGAAACGAGTAATTTTTTCATAGCAATAATTTCTTCAAAATTATACCTTGCTCACAGTAAATGACTACTTTAGAAATACACTTATTGAATAAATAATACTATATTTGAACAAAAAGTACATATTATGATACAGCAGCCAGAAGTTAAACTGAAACAATTGCGTGAATTGAAGAATTTTACGCAAGAATATGTTGCTACCCAACTTGGGCTGACAACTCGTGCTTATTCGAAAATAGAATCTGGAGAAACTCAATTGACCATCAATCGTTTAAATGAGATTTCGGCTATTTTAGGAATTGATCCAATGGAAGCTCTTGGCTTTGATCATCAGAATATTTTTAATAATTGTACCCAAGAAGGAGACAATAATACAATAGGGACTTCAAATTATAATTTCCCTGAAAAGCTAATAGAGCAATATGAAAAGCGAATACACCAACTTGAGAGTGAGGTGTTATTTTTAAGAGCTCTCGTAAAGTAGAATAAAAAGTGCTTAAATAAGAATAAAAAATACATGAAACATTGCATTCACCTTCTTCTTGTACTTACATTCACATCTTTTGTATATTCCCAAACCCCTCCTTCTACAGATAATTCCCAAACCGATACTTTGACAATTGAAGACGCTGCCGATACTGATCCTGAATTTATAGGTGGTTTTGATGGTCTGATCAAATATCTGAATGACAGTTTAAAATGGGACGAAGTTGAGCAATGGGTATCAGATCAAAAAGCACCTATAAGTAATAAAGTAATTGTCAAATTTGTAGTTGAAAAAAACGGATCTATAACTCATGTCGATGTCGAATCGGCAACAATTAAGTGTCCGCCCTGTAATAAGGAGGCGCTGAGAGTTATTCAAGCCATGCCCGCATGGATTCCGGGGTATAAGGATGATCGACCAGTGCGTGTTTGGATACGCATCCCGATTATTTTTGAAGTTGAACCGAAGCCTTAGTTTTCCCCTCTCGAATCAATAATAATCGTAACTGGGCCGTCGTTGATTAGCGACACTTTCATGTCGGCGCCGAATTGGCCTGTTTGGATGGAGCCTTGGAATTGTTTTTGAAGTTCTTGTAAGAAAAATTCGTAGAGTGGAATGGCTTGTTCGGGTCTGGCTGCTCTTATGTAGCTTGGTCGATTTCCTTTTTTGGTGTTGGCATATAGGGTGAACTGACTCACTACTAAAAGTTCGCCGCCGCAGTCTTGAACCGATAAATTCATTTTGCCATCGGCATCAGAAAATATGCGCAGGTTGATGAGTTTTTGAATGAGGTAGAGCGCATCTTGTTCGGTATCTTCTTGCGCTATGCCGAGTAAAACTAATAGGCCTTTTGATATTTCTCCGACAGTGGTTCCGTCGATTTTTACGGCTGCTTCTGAAACACGTTGAATGACTACTCGCATGCTATTTTGAAACTAAGATTTAAAATTCACTTCTGCGATAAGGGTCAGAGGCGTCTTCTTGCATGAGTTGCAGGTAGGTTTGGTAACGGTGCGGTGCAATGTCTTGGCTGTCAACAGCTGCTTTTACTGCGCAGTGCGGTTCATTGAGGTGCTTGCAATTATTGAAGCGGCATTCGCCTAAAAGGGCCCTCATTTCTGGAAAGTAATGGGCGTAATGTTCTTTTTCAAGATCGACCAAGCCAAAAGCCCGAATTCCCGGTGTGTCAATGATGTAGCCACCCGTTTGTAAAGCGTGCATTTCGGCAAAAGTGGTGGTGTGCTTGCCTTGTTCGTGGGCTCTAGAAATCTCGCCTGTTCTTAGGTCAAGACTGGCATCGAGGGCATTGACCAGTGTAGTTTTTCCGACGCCCGAATTACCCGAAATCATGACTTGCTTTCCCTTGATTTCATCGCGTAAAAAAGCCACTGTTTCTGGCTTTTCAGCTGAAATACCAATGCACGGGTAGCCTAAACTTTCATAAATAAATTTAAGTGCCTCTAAATACTCGGTGTCGTCGGCATCGAAGAGGTCTATTTTATTGAAAAGCAAGGTAGTCGGAATCCGAAAAGATTCTGCAGCCACCAAAAAGCGGTCAATAAAGGCAATTTGTGTTACCGGAGACTTGAGTGTTACCACCAAATAAGCGCGATCCACGTTGGCCGCCAAAATTTGCATTTGCTTGCTGAGGTTGGTCGCCTTGCGCACAATATAGTTCTGACGTGGTTCTACCGACAAAATGGCCCAACTTTCATCAGAACCTGGCTCAATATTGACGCGGTCACCAGCTGCAATAGGGTTGGTCGTTTTGAGCCCTTCCAAGCGCAATTTACCACGAATACTGGCTTGCACAATTTGCTCATCTTCAAGTAAAACTTGATACCATTTTCCAGTAGATTTCAAAACAAGCCCTTGCATGCGGTAAAGTTAAACATTTGTATGTTTGTGGAATGAAAAGAATTTTTATCATCCTTCTTGGTTTCAGCCTCACCGCGTGCCGCACCTTACCAATAGAAATGAGCGAAGCTGAAGTATTGGGAGAGCCCCTTGAAGACGCTGAATTTCCCGGGGGTTACGAAAAAATGCAAGTTTATATCGTTGAAAATATGAATCGCAATAAGATCATAGATTCTTCCGGATCGTTAGACGGCTCCTATAGGGTATTTGTTAAATTTGATGTTGAGAAGGATGGATCTATTAGTAATGCAGAAATAGAAAAGTCGACAAGCGATTGCCTCCCCTGCGAAAAAGCAGCCCTCCGCTTGGTTCAAAACATGCCAAATTGGACGCCCGCAAAGATGAATGGGCTACCTATTGCGAGTCCGGTTCGCTTGCCGTTGACTTTTACTTTTTAAGGAATGTGAGAACCTTCAGTTTATGAAAACAATAAGCTTCTCACTATTCTTCTCTTTTACAAGCTTTCTTGCATTTTCACAGGTTCCTGCCACAATTTCAACAGACACCACAAAATCTCAAATTTTTGATTCCGTTGATGTGCAAGCTGAATTTCCCGGAGGTGTTGATGCATTGCGAAAGTTTCTAGTTGACAACATCAACATGGATTCAATCGTCAAATTTTCGGATAAGGAAATGCATAACAAGGTGATTGTCCGATTTGTGGTCAATAAAGACGGCGATGTGGAGCGTGCGGCAATTGACCGCGCAAGTACCTATTGCCCTCCATGTAATAAAGAAGCGCTTCGTTTGGTAGAAAGCATGCCTAAATGGTCACCTGGCATAGTGAACGGCCAGGCAGTTTCAATGTATTTTCGATTACCAATTATCTTTTCGGTACAATAACCATGACACAACACTACGGCCTCATCGGCAAAACCCTCGGGCATTCGTTTTCAGCTGCTTTTTTCAATGATTATTTTGAGAAAAATCAGATTGATGCGACTTACTCAAACTTTGAATTGGAAAGTATTGAAGAAGTTCAAGCGCTCTTGAAGCAGGATATTGCGGGTTTCAACGTGACTTTTCCCTACAAGGAAAGTATCATTCCTTTCTTAGATCGATTGGATGAAACCGCCCAAACAATTGGTGCCGTAAATGTGGTGGCTTTTGAAAATGGAGCAACAGTGGGCTACAACACAGATGCTTACGGTTTTGCGCAAAGCATTAAGCCTTTTTTGACTTTTGAGCACGAGCGCGCGCTTATCTTCGGAACAGGTGGGGCGGCTAAGGCCGTGGCGCATGTATTCAGACAACTTGGGCTGGACGTCTTTTATATTTCTCGAGCGCCTGAGCATCAAAATAGAATATATGCCTATTCAGAAATCAATGAGCACATGTTGCGCTCTTGTAAGGTACTGGTGAATTGTACGCCGATCGGAACTTTTCCGGACATTACGGCTTGTTTACCGATTCCATTTGAACACCTCACGGAAGCGCATTTGGTGATTGATTTAGTGTATAATCCGGCTGAAACAGCCTTGATGACTAACGCTAAAAAACAAGGTGCCGCAGTCATGAATGGTTTGTCCATGCTGCAGCACCAAGCTTTGAAGTCTTATGAAATTTGGTCGCGCTGAGTAGTTGTTTTTTCTGCGGTAAGGTTGTACCAGTCTATTTTTCTTGAGAAGTACATGACCAAGCCCAGAATGATAAACACGCCAATACTTCCGATCAATAGCGCTAAGTCTTCAAGTTGAATAATTACAAAAATGAAGATGTAAAGCATGCTCAAAAGCCCTGCTATAAACAAACTCATTTTTACAGACCTGAGTATGGCCCTCACATACATACTGATCAACAAAACAGTTGCCAAAGCAGAAAGTAAGAAAGCAGCATTGAAGGCGATGTGCTCGGAGAAAGCCAGCAATAAGGTATAGAAAACTACCAAAGCGATTCCGACTAAAATGTATTGAATTGGGTGAATACCAGCCGATTGGAAAATTTCAATGAAGAAAAATACCAAAAAGGTAAGACCGATAAATAGAAGCGCGTAATGAATTGTGCGGTGTGACTTCTGGTAGTTGTCTACTGGCAACTTGAGGTCTACGCCAAATGATGATTCGCGTAATTTATAAGAAGAACCCGTCCAGCTTTGCGGGTAATTTCTGTTGAGGTTCAAAACATTCCAATGTGCTTTAAAACCATTTTTGTCTGTTTTGTGCTCGTCTGGCAAGAAAGCGCCATCAAATTTAGGCGTTTGCCAATCTGAATTGAGTACCACATCTGTTTCTTTTCCTACTGGCGTAAAATAGAGTTGCTGGCTTCCTTTTAATTCGATATCAAAGCTGAATCGGTAAAGGTGGTCATCAGTAGGAGAGATATTCACTTTCGCATTAATTCCTGAATAGAAAACATCAGAATTAGTCACACCAGGGTTGAAAGACACTTTTTGGCCATCCCAGTTTAATGAAATTTGTTTTTCAATCCCTCGAAGGTCATCAATTCCGGCATTTAGAACCGCTTCGTTGAATTTGAAAACGTGCCCCTTACTTTCGAGGTCTTTGAATTCTAATTTGGTAAATTCTCCACTGACATGCAGCATCGAGTTGTATACAACGATGTCGAAAATGCCACGGTGTCTCCTGTTCGGATTC
Source organism: uncultured Lishizhenia sp. (assembly GCA_964590425.1). Classification (GTDB taxonomy): domain Bacteria; phylum Bacteroidota; class Bacteroidia; order Flavobacteriales_D; family Crocinitomicaceae; genus UBA952. The sequence continues at coordinate 15,418 of CAZPWB010000015.1, forward strand.
ACATTCGCTTGAATATTTAACTTACTCGGCAAAATGTGTAGCCTTTCGGTAATCTGCACTAATGTTTCTTTACCGGTTGCTTTATTGATTTCCTTCACATAACGCGTGTAAGGAATGGTTAATACTGGGCCTTGAAGGGTTTGCTCGCCTCCCCATTTTTCACTGACTTCATCAATTGCTTCTTGCTGTGTTTGTTCGCGTTCGTAGATGATACTTTTGATCATGCCTGTTGGGATGAGTAAAAGCAAGGCGATCAATACAATGCCGCCAATTTTAAAGTAAAGGTTGTTTTTGATTTTAGACATGCTCGTAAATTTTCGTACAAACGTAGTAGACGCAATTTTATTGAATCAGTTGCATAAATCATTGAAAATTAAAGCTTTTTGCGACGTTCCAAGTGCGCCTCAATTTTTATCCGACACTAAGTACTTAATAACCGAATAAGCGAGAGCCTCCTGCGCAACTTTGAAACTCAATATTTAAACTTTTCAATTATGAATGCACTAAAAAACAAAGTGAGTTTGATGGGTCGCCTAGGTGGTCAGCCCGAAGTTGTCAAATTTGAGTCTGGTCGTTTGTTAGCCAGATTTTCTTTAGCAACCCATGAAAATTTCAAGGACAAAAATGGCGAGTGGCATGACTTCACACAATGGCACACCATCAATGCATGGGGTAAAATTGCCGAAAAGGTCGGAGAGAAACTTGAAAAAGGCATGGAAGTCGTGATTGAAGGCAAGTTGGTCAATCAGCAATACGAAAACAAAGCTGGTGAAAAGCGCTTCGCAACAATCATTGAGTTGTATGACTTCATTATGGTTCAGCCTAAAAAACTAAGCAATGAGCAAGCCCGCACCGAAACTGCAGCCTGAAACCATTGACAACAATGCACTGTTGCACATGAATCATGTCAATTTAATTGGCTACATGACCGCTCCTGCACAAACCGTTGAGCTCCCTGATGGCAAACAAATCACACGCTTCACGCTAGCCACCAAAGAGCAGTACCTCGACGCCGACGGCATCATGCGCAAGCGCAGTCAATGGCACCTGCTTTCTGCTTGGGGCCGCTGGACAAAAGTCCTCGAAACCTGTGGCGCAAAAGGCGTTCATCTGGCCATCGAGGGCAAACTCGTCGGTCGCTTTTACCGCGCCGGCGGCCAGCGCCGCTTCGTCACCGAAGTCGAAATCAATGACCTCGTTGTACTGCCCTAAGTAAACCTACCAACCAAACGATCCAAAAGGCGGCCGCAGGCCGCCTTTTGTGTGGAATTTAAATTAAAAAACAGCCGCAAATGCGAGATCATGGAACTAGAACTCATCAAAAACAGCATCCTCGAAATTCGAGGAAAACGCGTCATTCTCGATTATGAATTGGCGAAACTTTATGGTATTGAAACCAAGCGTTTAAAAGAATCAGTACGTAGAAATTTAAGACGATTTCCTGAGGACTTTATGTTTGAGCTTTCTCAAGAAGAATGGTTCAACTTGAGGTCGCAATTTGCGTCCTCAAGTTGGGGCGGAAAAAGATATTCACCCTTCGCGTTCACGGAACAGGGAGTAGCAATGTTGTCAAGCGTATTAAATTCTGAAAGAGCAATAGAAGTAAACATCTCCATCATGCGCGCATTCGTCCTCATGCGCCAGTGGGCGCTCGAATACCAAGATCTTCAAGACAAACTCTCCGAACTCGAACAGCGCTTCGGCCAAAAGTTCACTGACATAGAGCAAGTGCTCAACTACCTCATTCAAAAAGACCAGAAACAGGTGCAGCAGGGTGGAAGGAAGAGAATTGGGTTTTGAACATGCAAAAAAGTAAAAAATAATTTACCTTTGTTATGAAATCTTCTGAAGCAGGAAAAGGTCTAGCAAAGAAGTTATTTAAACAAGCTGGAATTAAATAAAAATCCAATGAAAAAAATTGAAATTACAGTTGAAAAAACAGCAACGGGTTATTCTGCTTACACAGATGAATTAAATGTTTACACTACAGCTTCTGACATTAATTCGCTTTATTCAAATCTAATAGAAGCGTTAAATTTTTCTTTAGAAGAAAAAGGAATTCAAGTATCTATACAGGACATAAAACTCAAACTTGATTTACCTCAATTCTTTCAATATTACAAAGTATTAAATGCAAATTTTTTAGCTAAAAGAATCGGCATGAATCCGGCACTTTTATCACAATATGTCAGAGGCAAGAAAAAGCCATCAACGAAGCAAACTGAAAAAATTATTGATGGAATTCAAAGAATAGGACAGGAATTGGTCGACATTAAGTTGGTTTGATACAGAATCTAACTTATTGATGATAAATAAAATAGTTTTACATTAGATGACTCCATTTTTGTGTTGCAAGGACAAGAAATCATTCAGACCCTACGTATCGAAAGACTGATAAAGCAATTTAATGATTAAAATATTTTACATTCTCTGGATCATTGTTTTAGGGATTTACTTTCTGATCATTAGGTTAAAAAATATTGTTTTAATACCAATTGTATCGCGTTTAATGATTGCTGTTATGATTGGCTCATGTATATATTTAACTTTGGAATACACCTATTTAAGGGATGGATTGTATCCTTGGAATGGAAGGATTTTTGATAAGTCTCTAAAGGCCGCTCATCAAATGAAATAAGCATTTATGAAACAACTAATATACATAGCGACATTTCTGATTACAACAAGTTGCGGAGTTGCCAACCCTGAACTGAATGCCGAGATACATAAGTTAGAGGGATTTGAAAAAGCGACTACTTTTTCGGCTTAATAGACGTTATAGGAATTGAAAAACACAACTGATTTATTGTAAAATGCGACCCGATCAAGCTCCTATATTCATTTTTATAGCAACTTTCATCATTTTGATTTACAAGGAAATCACTTTGATTAAAATGTATTTTTTGTATCGGAAAAATGGCAAGCCGGCTATGTATTTTCCAAGTTTATTGGTATGGCTAATTTCAAAAATATGAATATGGAAACCGACATATCAAAAGCATTTCAAGCACATCTTGACCCCAATGAAAAACTCATCTGGACTGGGCAACCAAAGAAAGGCATTGTATTTAGAACAGCAGACTTATTTTTAATTCCTTTCAGTCTGTTTTGGTGTGGATTTGCCATTTTTTGGTTTGTCTCGGCATTGCTTTCAGGAGTTCCGTTTTTCGCTTTATTCGGCGTTCCATTTGTCATCATCGGCCTCATTTTTGTTTTTGGCCGTTTCATCATAGATGCCAAACAAAGAGCCAACACTTTTTATGCTTTAACAGAGGAGCGAATCATCATTAAATCAGGAATCTACAAGATATCGATTAAATCTCTCAATCTGAAAACGCTCTCTGATATTGAACTAGAAGAAAAAAGCAATAGTAGCGGAACCATTAGCTTTGGACCAAAAAATCCTTTGATGTATTGGAGAAATGGACTGAATTGGATGCCAGGAGCAAATCAGACCCCTGAATTTCAACTCATTGAAGATGCGCGAAAGGTTTATAAATTGATTATAGATTTTCAGAAACCGCATTGATCAACTAATATAGCCACTAATGGGAGTAAGTATTGAAGTATATTTCATTTTGTTGATTCTCGGTGTTCCGAATTTTTTTCTTTGGCGCTGGTTGATCAAAAAGAAAATAAAAGTCGAAGAGACCAGGAAAATGGCAACTTGGACAGCTACCATTTTAACAACTCCACTTATTTACATTGGGCTTGTCACGCTTTGGTTATATAGCATGAACTATTACCCGACTAATGATTTTGACAGAGAAAAATGGTTTGCCAACGAGGAAAAACGATACGAACTTTCAGAAGATCTCATTGAGAGCAAAATGCTTATCGGTAAGACAAAATTACAAGTCCGTAAACTACTTGGTGACGAAGGTAATTTTGATGAATCTGACAACTGGAATTATTACCTGGGTCTTAAACCCGGTTTATTTTCCATTGACCCAGATATGCTTGAAATAATATTCAAAAATGGAAAAGTTATTCTTGTTCGTCAACGTGAAACATAATCGTATCAAATGAAAGAATTACTGCAAGAGATCTCCATAAATGCTATAGAATTAGGCACTGTGAACGCTGAATTGTCTCCAAAACAATTAGAAGCAAAGTGGCTAGGATTCGAACCTGCAACGAATGAAGCGATAAACCAACTCGAAAAGCGTTTAGGTATAGAATTACCAAGTGACTATAAAGCATTTATGCAGCTCACAAATGGATTCTTATTTGCGACAGGCGTAGATCCAAGTTTTTGTGCGTTGGAAAAAGTTACTTATTTGAAAAAATCAATCCCCGATTTAATCGAAATTTGGTCTGCGCCCGGAACAGCTGATATCGGAGAAAAATTAAAAACAGCCATTCAAGTTGGTGGTTTTGACGAAGAACAATATTTCTTTTTAATTCCACCGAGTAAGGAAAATCCAAATTGGGAGTATTGGGTTTTTTCATCCTGGGGACCCGGTGAAACGGTCTACCATAGCCTCGCAGACTACTTCAAAACTGTACTAGAATACACTGTTTATTTTATGGAAAAGGAATGAAAAAACCCTTTACATTAGCAATTAACTTCATCATCGGCCTGACTTTGTTTCTTTTCACTTCTTGCGGACAAGGACAAACAAAAATACCTGAGCAAACAATGACAAAATTTGCAGCATTTAAAAACAAAGAGAAGTTTCTACAAGACGACAAACTCTTTTATCCAGGATTGAGTGACCCGAGCCTCAGACCGGTATTGACCGAAAAAATTAATCTGGTGGCAGATGACTTTAAAAAACTTGCTGAAAAAGGAGCTGCAACAGATGAAGCATATCAAAATGCAATTCAAATAGGGCTTGACCGATTTGCCGAACTTTATTTACAACTCGATACCGAAGACAGAGAAAGAGTTTGCAGTTATATGGAAGAACTAATGGACATTGTTGGACTTGAAAGTTCAGGTGGACACTTGAACAACTTTATGTTTGGATTTGACATTAATTAAGCAACATGGACAATAAATCGTTTCTAACCAAAGCCAAATAACAGCCGAACGATGAAACACCTACTCCTCCTCCTTTTTTTGCAATGCATAACAAAGACTGTTTTTGCTTGGCCAATAGAACCGCAAACCCTGCGCAAATTAATCGAAAGTAGTGCGTACATCGTTATTGCAAAAGTTGAAAACCCGGCACCAAGAAGCGGGAATATGATTTATTATGATAGCGGAGATACCCTTGCTGATTTATACATCACAGAAACTTTGAAAGGTAATTTAAACGCTAACCATATACAAGTTTTTTATGAAGCGGGAATGGTTTGTCCGGCACCACCAATATATCTGAATCAAAGTACAGTACTTGCCTTCTTATATAAAAATGAGACTGGTTCAACTTTTTCAACCCAAGGCTTGTCATACGGTTCAAAAGTTATGTTGTGTGAAGCAGCGTTGAGTGCTTACAGAACTAGAATCATTGAGTACTTAGAGATTCTTAAAGTAGCTAATCCTCATCAAAGGAATGCAGCCACGGTAGAATGGTTAGTAAAGTGCAGTGAAAATAAATTCACCAGATGGGAAGGCGCCTATGAATTATCAAGAAAAGGCGACTTTATGTCTCATTATGACCGTTCAACTGACCCCCAATTTTATAAGCACCTATCAAAGTCACAATTGCAGCGACTTGATGTTGCGTTTTTTGCCACTGATACAATTGGCTACAGTGAACTTTGTTTGGCAAAATTAATTTCAAAACAAAGTTATAAGCGTCTTAAAAGTCATTTGCTGTACAATTTAGCATTTGCTGACTATTATCTTGCGGAAGATATCATGAGAATGATTATTGACATTGACCTGAGCAAAGAGTTAATGTCCATATATGAAGAGGCCCGCAATATTAGTTACGACGACAAGGATAAAGAAGCGAAGCAAAAAATAATTATTGCTAAATTTATTTCAGTTGCTTCACAAAAGTAAAATGATTACCAAATTTAAATGACTGAAAAACAACGCTTCACCTCCAAAATCACAAAGGAATACTACTCAGAAAGAATAAGTAGATTTCTAGTGTTAATCATGATTATCGTTTTAGCTTTTATTATTTTTCTTTTATATTCAGCAGATCAGGAGTCATTCTCGGAGCTCATTTTATCTCGGTATCCATTTGGAATTGGTATTTTGGCATGTTTAGTCGTATTTCATTTTAGGGTGAAATATTTTGTTTATCAAATTGACATTACAACTGAAAATATCATCTTGTGCCGATTAGCCATTAATAAAGAAGAAGTCATCAAGATAGATTATGAAAATTTAGAAGTTCAAGTTATTGAGTTAGTGCGGCAAAATTCTCTGAAGGCTGCTTGTTATGAATTGAGGTTCCTGACAAATGGAAAGAAATATAGCCTTAATGAAAATAACGAATGGTCTTTTAAACAAATCTATCAGATCATATCCGAATTAGAGAATGTGAGAATCCAGCAACCATTCAGAGTAGATGGCTTTCATTTTAAGAAAGATATTTTCGAGAGGATTTAATTCATTTTTGAAAAAGACTATTTTCCAACACCAAGACCCCGTTGAAAAAGCAACTGACAGCAAAGCACAATTTTGTTAACGACACTATTTTTCGACTCAAAATAGCAGTGTTGACAGCAGCTCGTATTGTCAAGAATTTACTGCGCCCGTCTAGAAAATTTAGCAAAACAAGTCTTTTGGTGCATGAACCTGTCATTGCTATTTCCAAAAGCGAGCTCTGGAATCCTTTTGATAACAAAGACAACTGGATTTTGACTGCGGGTAAAATCGAGAACTTGAGAATTGCTGTTCAAAAGTTAAATGGCCTTGAGATTGGGGCAAATGAAGTGTTTAGCTTTTGGAAACACATTGGCAATCCAAACTTTGGTCAAGGCTATGTGATTGGCAGAGAAATCAGAGAAGGATGTATTGTGCCAACAATTGCCGGCGGACTTTGCCAACTCTCAAATGCTTTGTATGATGCTGCGCTGCGGGCCAATTTTGAAATAGTGGAGAGGCACAAACACACTAAAGTCATTAAAGGTTCACTTGCCGAAAAAGACCGAGATGCGACCGTCAAATGGAATTACCTTGATTTGCGTTTCAAGTCTTCTTTTGATTTCAGAGTTGAAGTTGAGCTCACATCAGATCATTTGATAGTGGCTTTTAGGTGTCCGCAAAAGCAAGCAGAACCGGTTCAAGACAAATTGTCTTGGAAGGCATCCAGCAAACTCAATGATTGCTATTCATGCGGCAATATGGCTTGTTTTAAACATCCTGACAAGACAGGTGTGGAACAAGAAATCGCCACGACCACTTTTATCCTCGACGAAAAATGGCCAGAATACGACAAGTATGTAAGTCAAACCGCTACCAAAGCAGACCATTTCATTTTAGCCTTGAAGAAAAATCGATGGATCAAAACCAATAGATATAGCTGGGCTGCTGCACATCCACAAAAAACCAAAGCAACACAATTTCAGGGTCTTTTTAGAGCCCTTCAACTCAGGTTTGCGCCCAAGAATAAGAACAATGTATTTGAATTGAGCCTGCAGCTTGACAAGAAAATCGCCAAGGCGGCAGCACGGCAAATTCCAATTGACGCAACACATGTGGTCATTGCTCAAAACTTACTGCCCTACATTTATGAGACCGGAGCTCTAGGTGGCCGCACTTTTGATGTGTTCATGACCAGGCTGCCTTTTGAAAAGCTCCATGAAAGACTTGATTTAGCCTTTACGTTCCACAATGAAAGCCCGACGCTCAATGATTTCAGAGCAAGTAAAGAATTGATTGCACTCGAAAACAAAGCACTCACCAGCGCAAGAAAAATCATTACTCCGCATTCAGAACTTGCGGCTATTTTCAAAAACAAGGCAGTGAAGCTCGATTGGCAAATTCCAGCTATACCCAACGGACAGCCCAACGGAACTAAAGTACTTTTCCCGGCTTCAGCTGTAGGAAGAAAAGGCGCATATGAAATGAGAAGGTTGGCAAAAGAACTGCAACTAGAGCTCGTCATTTCCGGACGAACAATTGAGACTGCCCATTTCTGGCAGGATTTGAAAATTGAAAAATTCAACGGTGACTGGCGTCAAATAGGTTTGGTTGTTTACCCAACTTATGTAGAGCACCAACCCAGACCGCTCCTGAAAGCTGTAGCTCAAGGCATCCCCGTCATTACCACAACTGCTTCCGGACTTGAGCCTTCAGCGCAAGTTGAAGTGCTAGAAATCAATAACTTTGAACAACTGAAAAATGCTGTGCACGCAGCGCTAATGATATGAGTAAAATAATCTTGACACTTTTGTTAACCTGTGGATGCCTCCTTCCAACAGGGGATATCTCCATGTATGGGTTAAAAATTCACGACAACCAAAATGTACTTTCCGACATCAAACTTACCGTAGTCGCCAAGGAAGCGCAAATGACAAAATTTCGGACCCAAAACGGTAACGACTTCTCGGTAACGACAGACAAAGGAAAGATTGTTTATTTGGAAAATGATTGGTTACAAGACCCCCAAAGCCGGCAGCCGTTGTTCTCTGAATTTTCTTTTGGAAAGACCACACTGAGCGATATCAGAAGCAAGTATGGGACCAATGGGTTTACATATAAAAGCAGAGGCCCCTTCAAGACGAATACCCATTTGATTATGTTCAATTGCTTTGAGTTTGACTCCCCAAACAATGAAATTCTTGTCACAATCACAAAAGTTGCCCTCAACGAAAACTTGACGGCCGAAAACTTGGCAAGTAAGTGCAAACTTGACGCGTTAATTATCGCAGACAAATCCTACTTAGACAAAACCTGGGGCAATGGTAAAGTGTTGGACAGAAATTATAAAAAAATTCAGCCATAATTCGAATCAGGACACATCACCACAATTGTTCATTTTAGAAAAGGAGCACTATTTATTAGAAGAACTTGATGGAGATAATAGGGTTTACAAAATTTCTGAATGAGTAATTTAGGAAGATTTAATTGTCTTATTCCTCGGAAATATCATGGTGCAATAGTCGTTAAGGTGTTGTGAAGCGTTTAATTGAGATGAAAATATACCAAATATTGGTATTTTTATTGAAAATTTAAATCATGGGAAAAAATACATCAATCACCTTAGGTAGCTATTTTGATCAGTTCATTCAAAGTACACTTAGTGCAGGACGGTATAAAAATGCAAGCGAAGTGGTTCGTGCCGGTTTACGTCTTCTCGAAGAGGAGGAACAAAAAATTCAAGCATTGCGTCTAGCAATTGAAGAAGGCATTAAAAGTGGCATTGCAGAAGACTTTGACCCAGAAGTGCATTTAAAGACTTTAAAAGCGAGTAGAAAATAAATGGCCAAGTTTAAGTTAACAAACAATGCCGTAAAAGATCTATCCGATATTTGGAACTATACTTTCGTCACTTGGTCTGAAAGTCAAGCAGATAAATATTACAAACTGCTATTAAACGCATGTGCAGCTATAGCTAAGCAGCCAAATCAAGGCAGAGTTTATGAAGAAATTTATACTGGTTTAAAAGGTGAAAAAATCTCAAAACACATTATTTTCTATCGTATTATGGCCGATCAATCGATTGAAATAGAAAGAATCCTACATGAAAGAATGGATCTAAAGAAAAAACTATTATAATGCTTCAACTCCCGATATAAAACATTGATCACAAAACGCAACATATCGAAACTTTTGAATTGGACCTATTGTCTCATTCTTTTGCTATTTTTTTTTGATCAGCTGCCTCATTTTGACATCAAAAGCCAAGCCCTAAAATCTTTTGTTTATCTCGGATTACTGTTAGGCACTCCCGTTCTGCTTCTTTGGAATTATTTTGCCTTTACGCAGAGAAAACAACAACTCTTAGGAACACTTTATCCGTCAATTATTTTGATTTTCATTTTTGTGATTGATCCATTGGATGTGCTGTTTTCAAGCGGCTCATGGCATACCCAAACAGTTTTGTATCAGCATCGCACTTCGCGTTTTGAGCAAATTGAATTTCAACTGCAAGACAAAGGAGCTTTAGGCTACAATAAGCGTACAGTCCAAGTGTTCTACCTTACGCCCTTATTTACCTGGAGTAGCCCTGTTCCTAAAAACATCCATTTTGCCAAAGAATGGAAAAAGGTTAATTTAGACTGTAATGAACTTGGCTTGAAGTCTCCTTAAAAAGCCACCTTTTTGGTGTTTCCCAAGAATTTAATAGCTTGCAAGCGTCAACAAGTTCAATGAGTCACAACGTAACTATAAGTATAAGATATTGACTAAACTCCTCTTGTATTTTCTCATCTGCTTAGCTTTTCAATCGAGCTATGCGCAGCGCGTGGTATCTAATCAGTTGAGTGACTGTAATATAAAGAGAGCAGATGAATTGTCCGGCACCAATTATTTCATTCAAAAGCAAACTATAAACGACACGCTTTTGCTACAATTGGGTTTGGTTCGTAATTGTGAATTTCAAACAAGCCCAAAACTCAGCATGAGGCAGGATACGCTTTTTGTTGAGTTAGAAAATAGTTCTGAGCGTTTTGCAGCTTGCGAATGCTATTTTGAATTGAATATCCGCGCAGTTGGGATTACAGATAGCGCTTTTAAAAGCATTTTTTCATCTCAAAATAAACGCCAAGTAGAATTTAAACCATATCCGAGTAAATTTATTGAATGACCGACATGGTTTGAGATGAAAAATTTTGTTTGTTATAATTAACTTCCATAATTTCAATCAGATAAATAAATTCAAGTGCCATGAAAAAACTAATCCCCCCCCATGCCTAAAAAACTCAAGTTTATTTCGATTTTATTCTGGATACTTTTTTCGCGTGGATTTGATGCTTATTGCACTATGCAACACACGGCTGATATGAGTAAGGAAGCCAATCCGTTGGTTACTGTATTGGGAATTTCGTCGTGGACCTTATTACTTGGGATAATTGGCTTATTGACGCTTTATGTGTGCTTTGCCTTTTATAAAAGTGTGTTTCACCCCATCTCTTTGGAACCGACTGAAAGAGGCTTGAACTTTCGTGAGTATGCGGCATTTCTTTATCTAGGAGAGCGTACACATTGGACGGCCATGTTGTATAAATATCCAAAAGATCTCAAGCGCTTACATCAGTATTTTGGTTCTGTTTTAACTGCTTGTTTAACTTATGCCGGCATCATTTCTACGGTGATGTGGATACTCATTCAAAATGCCGAATGGTACCGCGAAATCCATACTGCGGGTCGCGTATACTTCTTTCTCATTGGCGGCTGTATTCAAATCATCATTACTTGGAATTGGCAGAAATATAAAATGTATCGATCTTTAGCTCATTCATAAAGAATGTCCATCAATAACAGGAAAAGCCTCATGACCCCAAGCCCTGAACACAACGCTAAAATTGCCAAGCTGACCTTTGCTCAAGTTTATCCGCTTTATGTGGCTAAAGTGGAACGCAAAGGACGCACAGAAGCAGAATTGCGACAAGTGATTGAGTGGTTAACAGGTTTTGATTGGCCGCGTCAGCAAGCTTTGATTGCTGAAAACGTGAATTTTGAAGTGTTTTTTGAACGCGCACAATTGCATCCAAATGCAAGTTTAATCAAGGGGCTTATCTGTGGTTATCGTATTGAAGAACTAGAAAATGAACTCACTAGAAACGTCCGCTATTTAGATAAACTCGTAGACGAATTGGCTAAAGGCAAAGCGATGGAAAAAATAATGCGCGCATGATTCAAGAGAAAAAATTGTATCTTCATTTTCCTAAACTAAACCTACAATCATGGAAAATAATGAATTACAAAGTGCGACTGCACATATCTACCAACTAGAATTTAAGGGAGAAGGCTCGGCCTTTTTTGGGATATTAATTGTCAATTGGATTTTAACCGTTCTAACTTTAGGCTTCTATTATCCGTGGGCGCGCGCCAAGCAATTGCAATATACTTATAGTCATACCACACTTAACAACGAGAGTTTTTACTTTTCAGGCACTGGCGCTGAAATGTTTAAGGGCTTTATTAAGTTAATCGGAATGTATTTGCTTTTTATTGTGGCTTATGGTTTATTTTTAAGCTATGCTCATTCTCCAGTTCTAGCTATCATTTTGCTTTACTCGTGCTTGATTGCAATCATCCCCGTTATAATTCATGGTTCTTTGCGCTATAGAATGAGCCGTACTTCATATCGAGGTATTCGTTTTGGCTATCGTGGAGACCGCAAAGAGCTCATGGTACAGTTCTTCCGCGATGTTTTACTTTCAATTGTAACGCTCGGAATTTACAGCTCTTGGTTGTCAATGAATCTGCGTTCCTATACGCATCGCCATATGCGCTATGGAAGCATTGAATTTTCCAATGAAGCCAAGGGTGCCGACTATTTTATCTTGAATTTAAAGGGGGGCTTGCTCACTATTCTTACACTCGGTATTTATTCGTTTTGGTGGCAAAAAGATATTTTCAATTATTACATTGATAACATGGAGCTTAAGCAAAACGAGAACCGAATCAAAATGCATTCTACAGCAACGGGTGGCGCTTTCTTTAAATTGCTCATCACGAATTTTCTATTGTTGTTTTTTACCTTCGGAATTGCAGCAGCTTGGGTTGAAATGCGCACACTACGCTTTCTTTTTAGTCATATTCAAATGACCGGTAATATTGATCTTTCAGCGGTTTCTCAAACTGAGGAGGCATACAGCGATGCTCTTGGTGAAGATGCCGCAGACTTCTTTAATATCGACTTAATTTAAATGGAATCTTTGGAATTTTCTGCTTGGTATTTTGATGGCCTCACCTCAGCGCCGCTTGCTGTCAAGTTAAGATTCCATCCACAACAAAAGCTGCTTTATTTTCAAGTTCAAGATGCTAGTGAGCAGCAATGGCAGTTTACCGATATCGAGCTACAGGATGCTCCGGGTCTTGTCGAGTTGAGAAACCGTGCAGATAGATCTGCTTTTATCCGAATAGACACCACAAAAGAGCAGCGCAATCAGATCCACAAAACGGTGGCAAAAAACAATTTTTATTTTCAATTTAGACAGCTCAGTTTATTTAAAGTCATCTTAGTTGCGTGCTTAGTTTTCTTCGGACTCCTTGCCGCTTATCTTTGGGTTTTGCCGCCACTTGCAGAAAGAGCTGTACTCTTGTTACCAACCACTGTTGATGACCAAATTGGCGATACTTTTTACGCCTCCTTCATTGAACAATCTGACATCGATCAAAAGCGCAGCAAGGCGCTCAATTCATTTGCTGACGAACTCGAGTTGTTCAACAAGCGCCCCATGCATTTCAATGTCGTTAAATCAAGTGAAGCCAACGCTTTTGCGATGCCAAATGGCGAAATTGTGGTCTATACTGGTTTGCTAGATCAACTTGATAACACAGGGCAGCTCGTTGCCTTACTAGGCCACGAAGTTAGCCACGTCAATGAGCGACATTCCATGCGTTTACTGAGCCGCAATTTAGCTGGTTATCTTGTGCTATCTTTAGTACTTGGTGATGTTAGTGGTTTTACCGCCGTTTTAGCCGACAATGCACAGCAATTACAAATGCTTTCTTATTCTAGAAAACACGAGGAAGAGGCTGACCATTTGGGCTTGAAAATTTTAATTAAGAACAAGCAGAATCCAACCGGTATGCTCGAATTGTTTGCCAAACTTAAAGGTTCCTCGCAAATAAATGTCCCTGAACTACTGAGCTCACATCCCCTTCCTAATTCGCGCATTCAGGCCCTTAACAAAGAGTTACAAACGTTACACTACCGGGTGCAGCCCAACGATAAATTGGAGTCTTATTTTTCACAACTTAAAAATTAAAACTTATGAAATGGATCTTATACGCTTTACCTATCTTGATATTGGCAAGCTGCGGCAAAATAAAAACACCAAACCAAGAGGCTAAAAAGATTTTTGGAAAATGGCGTTTTGTGATGAGTAGCGGTGGATTCGGAGGTTCGGGTAATCCGAGCTTTGATAGCACCGATACCTATGAATATAAAGAAAACGGCAAGTTTTCACATTTTCGAGGAACTGAATTAGTTGTCAAGCAAAACTTTAATATACATTTAGACATAAGTGATCTTACGCAAGAATCCACACTGATGGTAAAGTACGGAGGTTTGTTATCACAATTAGGTAAACAATCCTATTTCGTTCAGAACGACACCCTGTATCTCAGCGATGAGTACTACGATGGCTTTCAGTATATTTTTGTGAGGCAATAATCAAGAAGTCGTTGCGTTTTCCATCGATGAAACTAATTACGATCTTTTGTCTTCTTTTTTTGAGCAGTTTTGTTTTTGCACAAAGCATCAAGAATAAGTATGCTTTTGGTTTGAATACCAACTTGAATCGCATCTCAACAGATGCCATTATCGGAGGTCCGGAAAAACCCCTAGAGCCAATCCTTCCAAGTCCAGATGTTTATTTTCAATACACAAGAGTTCTGAGCCCAGGATTTGAGCTTGGTTTGCAATCTGGTATTGGGGTTTTGGCAACGGCCGTGCTGGTCCCTGGAGATAGTTTGTACTTTGGAACCGCTCAAGATCCAATTTTTACCAATATAAATTCATTGAGCACCTTTTTGAGAATGGAAGCCACAGCAGGCTATAGGAAAAAGGTCAATGAAAAATGGAGTTTGGGTACTCATTTAGGTTTTGGATTTAGATTTTTTGGAAAAACATCTTATGGTTCCACCTATTATCAAGATGCAAACTTACTTTATCAATTGAATTACGTCACCAATAACAAACCTGTTTACTATTTTAGCGTTGGTACAGATTTGTCTTATCAGTTGCCCAATAAGAACGAGCTTACCATCAACTTAACTTACCAACATTCACGCTCAAATATTTTACTTGGTTCATATTCGTTGTACAACGAATCGAACCTCGGTGACTTTTATAATAGAGGTCGATTTCTAAATATTGGTTTAGCCTACACTTTCAATAGTTCCCAGAAAATTGCTACGATTCAGCATTTGCAAAGTAAGGAAAATATCGACCGTAAAGCAGCCAAAAAAGCCTACCGCAAACAACGTCGTTATATCGATCCAAAAAGTAGTTTTTTAAAACTCAGTGCTGGTTCAACATTTATGAAAACGCTAATTGTTGAAGACCCATTAAACGTGATGCAAGCTGGAAGTATGCCCGACTTTACTCCTCAGATCAGTTTTGAGACGGGTTTAGGACGGCAATTCTACTTGGAGGGTAGTGTTCAAACGAGTCGAATTTGGTTAACTGAAAGATATTATTCAATGCCCAATTCGCTTTCTGGTTATAGTGGTTTTCGAATATTTCAACTTTCTTGTGGCGCACTATACCGTTGGATTTTGCCAAATCAGTACAATGTCATCAATATCAATGCGGGCCTTACATCCGGATTTCATCTTGACCAATTAGGCGCTTATCAGACAAGCTTTTCTAGCCACAATGGCGCTACAAATGATGATCCTTTTCATTTTAGTGCCTTCACAGAATCAGCTGTAACTTCGCGTTATATTGGTTCATTCTATTTGGGTTTGTCAAAAGATTTCAGGTTGTTAAATCGTGTGTATTTAAGTTTAGCATACCGATACAATTTGGGACTTAAAAGAGTCATTGAATCGGATGCACTGTATACCGATTATCTAAACAATCAAAGTGCAATGATAACAACCTGTATCAACGGAAGTGGTAGTGAAATTCAGTTTGGTTTGAAGTTTAAATTGAAATAACTGCACTTTAGTAATTTTCTTTTTTTGTACTTTCATCTACACTTATGAGCAGCATCAATATTGACAACTATCTAGACAGCCATTACATTCACAGAAGTAATTGGTTGCGTGCAGCAGTTTTGGGTGCCAACGATGGTATTATTTCTGTTTCTAGTTTGGCTATTGGAGTTGCTGCAGCCAGTGCAACGCGCGAACCGGTGGTTCTTGCAACGGTTGCGGGTTTGGTTGCGGGTGCCCTTTCCATGGCTGCCGGAGAATATGTTTCTGTGAGCTCTCAAATGGACACCGAGCATGCCGATATCGAAAGAGAAAAGAAAGAATTGGCCGACATGCCAGATGAAGAATTACAAATCTTGGCTCAAATTTATGAGCAACGCGGCCTTAAAAAAGAAACGGCCATGCAAGTAGCGCTAGAGCTCACATCGCATGACGCTTTAGCAGCACATGTCAGAGATGAACTCGGCATCAATGAAATTACACAAGCCAATCCAATCCAAGCGGCATTGGCTTCAGGAGCAGCGTTTTCTGTCGGCGGCGTTTTACCTCTTTTGGTTATTTTATTTGCACCGCTCAAGGGTATGGAGTACTGGCTCTATGGTTTTACTATTTTCTCTTTGGTGCTTTTAGGTGCAATGGCAGCTAAAACAGGTGGTTCAAATATAATTAAAGCAATTACCCGTATTACCATCTGGGGAACTATTGCTATGGCATTATCTGCTGGTGTTGGTGCCTTGTTTGGGGTCAATGTTTAGTCAAATATTCTATGAGTACAATAAATGATATTTTAGCAAATATTCCGGAGGAAAGAAAAGTAGCCTTTGAGCGCCTGCATCAAATTATTGTTAATCACTTACCAGCAGGTCTTGAGCCCGGTATCAGTTATGGAAACTTAGGCTACGTTGTGCCGCATTCGCTGTATCCAGAGGGTTATCATTGCAAACCATCTGAGCCGCTACCATTGGCCTGGATAGCTTCTCAAAAAAATTCGATCAACTTTTATCATATGGGCATCTATGCTGACCCAAAACTCATGGATTGGTTCGTAGCTGAATACCCAAAACACAGCACCCAAAAACTTGATATGGGCAAGAGCTGCATGCGCTTTAAAAAACCCGAGCATATTCCATTTGAACTCATCGGTCAGCTCATGGGAAAAATGACGGCTCAAGAATGGATTGATATTTACGAAAGACTATATAAAAAGTAGTAAATCACGAGTTCACTGATATTTGCATATCTTTATATTCTCTTAATTAAACTAATTTGTTTTTATCACCAACTAAACAAATGTCTTTTATGAAAAGGTTTTTTTTCTTGTCTATTTTCGCTTGTTTCGCACTAACTATGAGTGCTCAGCGCCTTATGAATGGGTCCCGATCAACAGTCGGATACATAGAAAATGGTCGCGTGATGAATGGTTCGCGATCTACGATTGGCTATATTGAAAATGGTCGCGTGATGAACGGTTCACGCTCTACTGTAGGTTACATTGAAAATGGCCGCGTGATGAACGGTTCACGCTCAACCATAGGTTATATCGAAAATGGTCGCGTGACCAATGGTTCTCGTTCAACGATTGGATACATTGAAAATGGACGTGTGATGAACGGTTCTCGTTCAACGATTGGCTACTATGAAGGCGTTAGAGGAGAAGATTCAGCACTTTTCTTCTTCTTTTTCTTCTATTAAAATATTTTTCAAAAGTTGCTTAGCAACACACGATAAGGTCTTTATTTTCGTTTGGAGTTTTAAAAATTAAATTAAATGAAAGCAATATTCTTTTTTTGTGCCTCTATATTTCTTTTGAGTTCTTGTGAAGGAGGTAGTTCATGTGAAAATGCGAAGGCTGCCACCATAGAAGATTACACGGGCCTAGATGGCTGTGGTTTGGTTATAAAATTGACAACAGGTGAGGTGCTCGAGCCCATGAACTTAAATGATTTCAATATTACTCCTACTGACGGCATGAAAGTTTGGGTCAAATACCATGAAGTTGCTGGTGGAAGCATTTGTATGGTCGGCCCAATTATAGAAATTGATTGCTTGGCTAAGCGCTAAACATTTGTCAAAGTACTATGTCTAAATGAGATAAAGACCCTTTCGTTAGCTCTTTCTCTCTAATAGTAGTTTTATCCTCTTTCGAAAAATCAACCTGCCATCTAATATCACCATTCATTTTTAACTCGCAGATATTTTTGGACGGCATCAATTTTTGGTACGCATCTTGTTATAATTTATGTTGACGGTGATTCGCTTCAAAAGGATATGAATTTGACCTTCATTTGGAATTCAGATATTCAAGAAGACAGATCTATTGCGACTCATCATGTTTGTTTAAAATAAATGATATGGATTTCAACTAATAACCATGCATATTCCAATTCTAGATGATATCTTGCTCATCCTCCTGGCTGCCGTTGTCATTGTATTTTTCTTGAAGAAAATTGAATTACCCTCCATCATCGGCTTTCTCTTAACGGGTATATTAATAGGCCCCTATGCATTTGCTTGGATAAAAGCACCTTCAGAAATTGAGCAAATGTCAGAAATTGGCGTCATGCTTTTGCTCTTTGTGATCGGAATGGAGCTGTCTCTTAAGCAACTGCTGCACATCAAACGCAATGTATTTTTGGGTGGTGGTCTACAAGTCTTGCTGACAATTGCTGTTTTTGGTGTGGCCTATACTTTTTTTGGCACGAGCTGGACTGAGGCTGTATTTGCCGGATTTATCTTCTCCCTTTCAAGTACTGCCATTGTGCTCAAGACTTTTCAGGACCGAAAAGAACTCGACACACCACACGCCAAGAATGCATTGGCAATCCTGATATTTCAGGATATTATTGTAGTACCAATGATGTTACTCACTCCAATTCTAGCTGGTGAGTCAGCTGACCCTTTCTGGAGCTTAGCAGGATTACTATTGAAAACAAGTGTTGTAGTAGTTTTTACATGGTTTGCTTCAAAATATCTCGTTTCACCCCTATTTCATGCAGTTGCCAAAACGGACAGTAAAGAATTATTTCTTCTTGTTACATTGGCATTTTGCTTGGCAGTTGCAAGCCTAACAGCTTTGGCAGGTATGTCTGCAGCCTTAGGTGCTTTTGTAGCTGGCCTAATCATTGCCGAGTCTTCATATAATCATCAGGCTACGTCGATCATTCTGCCCTTTCGTGAGCTATTTACAAGTTTGTTTTTTGTTTCGGTAGGGATGCTCCTGGACCTTAACTTCTTTAAAGAAAACTTTCTAGTTATTCTTGTTTTGGTTTTAGTTCTATTTGTATTGAAGTCTTTTATTGTTGGCTTAGCTGTTGCGGTATTGAGCTATCCGATACGCACGGTCATACTTACAGGTTTTTCCTTGTTTCAAGTAGGAGAATTTGCATTTATCCTCTCAAAAGTTGGAATAAAATATGGGTTAATCGATTCGCAAGCTAATCAGTATTTTCTATCACTGTCTATAGTTTCTATGATTCTCACCCCTTTTGTTTTTATTTTTTCAGAACGGCTTTTATTGCCTTTCATTTCGATTGAAAAAAGATATGGTAAAAGGATTTTGCCAAACTCCTCGACAACAATTTATCCTGATCAACTTTGTAATCATCTTGTTATTATAGGATATGGATTTAATGGCAGTAATTTGGCTAGAGCGGCAGAGTGCAGTGAAATCCCATATATTGTTGTTGATTTCAATGCTAGTATTGTCAAAGACAACCAGCAAAATCGGCAGCCTATTATTTTTGGTGATGCTACAGAAGATCACGTCTTGGAAGCATTGCATATAACAGAGGCAAAGGTGGTTGTGCTTGCTATTTCAGACGATGAAGCTAGTCAGCTAATCATTCGCAAGATCAAAACATTAGCACCACATGTGCATTTGATTGTAAGAACGCGTTATGTAAAGCAAATGGGAGCTCTATATGCCTTAGGTGCCGATGAAGTTATTCCTGAAGAGTATGAAACAAGTATGCAAATATTTGGTCAAGTACTCTCAAGTTTTGAAAAGTCAGATACAGAGATTCATTTGATAGCGGAGCGCATTCGCGCAGACCACTATGCTATGTTTACTAGTTTTCAATACCAAAAAAGCTAGTTTTGAGCGGTATTGTTTTTGTATAGGCAATAAAATACGGGTTGACCAAATTCGCTTTATTATAGTATAATGGTTCACCACTTGCTGCATGCACCACGCTTCCGCCTAAAGCTTCTAAAATAGCTTGCCCAGCCGCGATATCCCATTCCATGGTCGGGGCAAAGCGCGGATACACATCAGCTTTTCCGAGCGCTAGATCAAAGAATTTTAATGCGGAGCCTTTTTTCAAAAAGTTAACTTCGTGCCCTTTTATTTTGAGTTCATCGATAAAGCTGAGTACAGAGCTGCTATGATGACTCCTTGAACAAGCCATGATCAAAGGTGAATTTATATTTTTTGGCACTGTCAACTGTTGCCAGTTTTCGATTTGATCAGCATCCGAAAAAGCAAAAATGAAAACACCCATTTCTTTGGAACCTATTAGTATTTCTTGATTGACAGGAGAAGCGATCAGGCCAAAAATGGGTTGGCCATTTTCAATGAGTGCAATATTGACAGCAAATTCGTCATTGCGTTTGATAAATTCTTTGGTCCCGTCTAGGGGGTCAATACACCAACATTTAGTCCAATGCTTTCTGACTTCAAACGGAAGTTTTTCAGTTTCTTCTCCGGTGATCGGAATGCCAAAAGGTTGCAGAATAGCATCTATTTTTTCACTGGCGGCTAAATCAGCGGCGGTGACGGGAGAACCATCTTGCTTTTCAATGATATTGAAGTCAAGTTGATAGATTTCTAAAATGGCTTCGGAAGCGGCAATTGCAGCTTGAATGGCAAGTTGATATTCAGGCTTGAGCTGCTGCAATTAGAGTTGCATTTCAGGAACCACGTCGGGCACGACAAGATCGCCTTCAGTTTTGGCTATGATTTCTTCTACACTAACACCCGGAGCGCGTTCAATGAGGTGAAATTTGCCATCTTTGATTTCGAGCACTGCCAATTCAGTAACCACTTTTTTAACGCAGCCTACACCTGTAAGCGGTAGCGTACATGCTTTTAAGATTTTAGATTCACCAGCTTTGTTGCTGTGCATCATGGCTACAATGATATTTTCTGCGGAAGCCACTAAATCCATGGCACCACCCATACCTTTCACCATTTTTCCGGGAATTTTCCAGTTGGCGATATCACCGTTCTGCGATACTTCCATGGCACCCAAAACCGTAAGTTGGACGTGCTGCCCTCGAATCATGGCAAAAGAAGTGGCTGAATCAAAAAAAGATGCGCCATTTCTGACGGTAATGGTTTGTTTTCCAGCATTGATGAGGTCTGGATCTTCTTCTCCTTCAAATGGGAAAGGCCCCATTCCTAAAATGCCATTTTCAGACTGGAATTCGACGTCGATGCCTTCTGGAATATAATTGGCAACCAATGTAGGAATACCAATGCCTAGATTGACATACCAGCCGTCTCTGAGTTCTTGTGCAATGCGTTTGGCGATGCCTGTTTTATCGAGTGCCATCTTTTAATTTTTTGAGCGTACAGTACGTTGTTCAATGCGTTTTTCAAAGCTATTTCCTTGGAAAATACGTTGTACAAAAATGCCAGGTGTATGTATAAAATTCGGATCGAGTGAACCTGCAGGGACTAATTCTTCTACCTCGGCTATTGTAATTTTACCTGCCATGGCCATCATGGGGTTAAAGTTTCGGGCGGTTGCTTTGAAAACTAAGTTCCCTTCCGTATCGCCTTTCCATGCTTTAACAATCGCGTAGTCTGCGGTGAGGGCAGTTTCTAAAATATGCGGTTTGCCATTAAAGACACGTACTTCTTTGCCTTCAGCAACCTCGGTACCGTAGCCTGCAGGCGTAAAAAAGGCCGGAATCCCGGCACCACCCGCTCTGCAACGTTCTGCTAAACTTCCTTGAGGGATTAATTCAACCTCGAGTTCACCTGAAAGCATTTGACGTTCAAATTCATCGTTTTCACCGACATAAGAACTGATCATTTTTTTGACTTGTTTAGCCTGAAGTAATAAACCGAGGCCGAAATCATCGACACCCGCGTTGTTGCTGATACAAGTTAAATTTTTGACGCCCATTTTTACCAAATGCGCAATTGAGTTTTCAGGAATACCGCAGAGTCCAAAACCACCGACCATCAGGGTCATGCCGTCTTGAATCCCTTCGAGTGCTTGTTCTACGTCTTTAACTACTTTGTTCATGGCTAAAATTCAAATGGGATTTCAGATTCATCTACGGTTTCTGGTTGTGGTGCGACTGTACAGTCATAAACAGCAGGATCGTAGTCGGATGGAGCTTCAAAATCTCGGGTAGAGAGGGCAATGACAGGGTCTTTATAGACGCGTTGCATGTAGTATCCGTATATTGGTAAAGCCATACGGCCACCTTGCCCCCAGGTCATGGTTTTAAACCTGACCGCGCGGTCTTCTGCCCCGACCCAAACACCCGTAACGAGTTCTGGCGTGATGCCTACAAACCAACCATCAGAGTTATTTTGAGTCGTACCAGTTTTTCCTGCTGTAGGGGCAGTAATACCACCCCAGCTGCGGCCTCCTCTTAAGCTTCCTCCTGTTCCGAAATTGATGACACCTTTCATCATTTGCAGCATTTCATAAGCTACAGTTGCATTCAAGGCTTGCTCGCGGTGTTCGGTTGCACTATAAATAACTTTTCCGTTACGATCCGTGATGCGCTCAATAAAAGTTGGTCTGACATAAATCCCGTTGTTTGGGAATACACATTGGGCAGCAACCATTTGCAAAAGCGAAAGGTCCATACTACCCAAACACATGGAAGGCACGACATCATTCGGATGCAGGTTGATTTCCATCTTTTTGAGCAATTTTTCAATTTGGTAAGGTCCTCCAGTTTTTTGAACAGGGTTAAATGCCCCCATTCGGCCCATGACGGCCACCGTAACTTTATTAGAAGATTGAGCCAAGCCGTCGCGGACACTTGGTGCAGCTGGCCCAGCAGGACAATATTGGCCCACTACTTTGTTGGTGTTGTGATCAACGAGATCTAGGCAATATTCACTGGCCGAGAAACCCGTACATGGGTTTACAACTTTCATGGAAAGTGCTGCTGCATAGACAAATGGTTTAATGGTTGAACCTACTTGGCGCTTTCCTTGGCGGACGTGATCGTAGCCAAAATGCTTGAAGTTGACACCGCCTACCCAAGCTTTTACAAAACCAGTTGTGGGGTCCATTGAAACCAAACCAGCATGCAAGAATGCTTTGTAATAACGAATAGAATCGTTGGGGCTCATGATGGTATCGCGTTCGCCATTCCAGCTAAAAACAGTCATTTCGACTGGCACGTTGAACTCTTTATTGATTTCAGACTCACTGAGCCCGAGCGCTACTAATTTTTTGTAACGATCTGAGTTATGGCGCGCAGAAGTCATGATCTCTTCTACGACCTCTTGCTTGATGCTATTTGAGAATGGATAGTTTTTCAGCCCTCGGTTATTGATGTCAAATTGAGGTTGTAGTTCTTCTTTGATGTGTCTTTCAACCGCATATTCAGCATAGCGCTGCATAGTCGGATTGAGCGTAGTGTATATTCTGAGTCCATCGGCATCGATGTCGTATGGGTTGCCATCTTCACGCAAGTATTTAAAGGTGCCGTCGGCTTTTTTTGCAAGCAAGATGGACTGAACCTCGGTGCGCAATTCTTTTCTGAAATAAGGTGCCATTCCTTCTTTGTGGTCAAGCGAACGGTAACGAATAATGATGGGTTCTTTACAAATGCGATCAAATTCGGCACGGGTAATCTTTGTTCGGAGTGCTTCATTACCCTTTTCAGAATTTTTAAGCCATTGAAATAAGACTTGATTTCTGCGTTTGTGCGCATTTAAGGAATCTTTTGAGCGCGCAGCCAAGATATCTTCTTTACTTACCTCAGAGGGGCTTATGCCTTTGTTGTCGGCAATTTTTGCGCGGTAATTTCTGATTTGATAAGAGTAAGGGTTGTAAAGGGTTGGGTTTTTACAGAGCCCAATGAGTGTAGCGGCCTCTGATTTAGTGAGGTCTTTTGGTCTTTTATTGAAATAAACTCTGGAGGCATTTTCAATACCAACGGCATTATACAAGAAATCAAATTGATTGAGATACATCGTAATGATTTCTTCTTTAGTGAAGCGTTCTTCAAGTCGTTTGGCAATGATGTTCTCGCGCGCTTTTTCACTCACGCGTCTGAATTTACCAAGAATACCACCAACATATGGAATTTCTAGCTTGGCACCACTTGCACGTGCTAGTTCTTCGCGCTGACGCTGTTGTAGGGTAAACAATAGTTTAGCTAACTGTTGTGGAATTGTAGAGGCACCACCTGAACGGCCAAAAGACGTGAAAGATCTAGCCAAGGCCCTGAAATCCACACCTGAATGCTTTAAGAAGCGTTCATCTTCGGTAGAAATTAAGGCATCAGTCACAAACGGAGAAATTTCGCGGTATTTAACGCTGGTTCTGTTGACCTGCCAAAAGCGACCAATTACGGTGTCTTCTTTTACACTTTTTTTGGCCAAAATGAGTGAAGCTTGTAATTCTGGAGGGTTGTCCAGCATAGAAACTGGCGGAAGATCGTCCTCAGATTGTAACAAAAGCAAGCCGGCTACCAGAAAGAAAGGCAGCAAGGCAAAGGCCCAAAATACTTTGGTCATTTTTTTTTGTTCTTGTTCTGTCATGACAGGTGCATTTCTTTTCATAGTTCAAAATTAAAACTAATTAACGCAAAACCTCTTTGCGTTGTGCATCGAGTTTAAGTAAAATAAACAACATAACGCTAAAGGACATCATAGATGAGCCCCCATAGCTGAATAAAGGAAGTGGAATTCCGATAACAGGAGCAAAACCAATGTTCATTCCGATGTTAATTGCAAAATGGTAAAAGAGAATCATGGCCACGCAATAAGCGTAAATTCTGTTGAAGGCTGAGCGCTGTCTTTCTGCAATGATGATGATGCGAAACAAGACGAAAAAGTAAAGGATAAATAGTATGAGTACGCCAACAAATCCCCATTCTTCAGCATAAGGGCAAAAGATGAAGTCAGTTTCACTTTCGGGCACGTGGTTTGAACGCACACTAGAAACAGATGCTTCTCGGTAACCCTTGCCAAAAAAACCACCAGAACCTACTGCTGCCATGGCGCGGTTTCTGTTGTAGTCATCGCCGTTTGGGTCCTCGCGCAATCCAAGAAATAATTCAATACGGTCCTTTTGGTGTGCACGTAACATATCAAAGCCCTTGTCAACCGTAAAACTGATCATACTGGCTAAAATCAGCCCTAAGGTTAATACGACCATCATGCGAGAGCGCTCACGGCGCGTACTAAAACGCTGCATGAGTAACCAAGATATAACATAAATAACGAGTAAGCCAAAGATCACACCTGAAGAACCGCTGAGTTCTAAATGCCAACTAAATAGATTCAGATTAAAAACAACTGCATCTAGTAATAAGGTCACGATACTTAATAGGACAAGCGCAAAAAGAATCGGAATGAAGTGAGAACCCACCCAAGTTTCTTTATAGCGCACACCAGGAATGGCATTGACAAAATTGAGTAAAATAGGGTCAAAGGTGAGCCCTTCGCGATACATGACGAATAAAAACGAGGTAAAGACAACGAAAGTTCCGGCATCGGGCTGCAATAAAATAAGCACCATCGGAATTAGCAAGATGCTACTGGCTGTAAGTACGGTACCAGTAGTTTGTTGTTTTACGGTAAGGCCACTGATGTATTTGGCTAAAAGCAAGGAGGTAGAAATTTTGGCAAACTCTGCAGGCTGAACCCCAAAAGAACCGACTCCTAACCATGCATGTGCACCGTGAACTGCTGGCATAAAGAGCACAATTACTAATAGTACGAGGGTCGATAAATAAATGGGTATAGCAAAGCGCCTGTAAATATCTGCATCAATTAAAAAGACCAGCAAACCAAGGAACAAAGAAAAAATGATCCAAAAGAGCTGACGGCCGTATTTTTCAGAAAACGCAAATAAAGATGGTGCCTCTTCGTTATAGGCTACAGAATAAACCGTGGCCAAACCCATGATCAGCATGGCAATGATTGCCCCAAAAAGTGGCCAATCTAAATTTGCAGTGAGGCTTTCTTCTTTGCGCATTAGTGAGCAGATTTATAGGCGATTTGTGCTTCGAGTATGCGTTTTTCTTTTTCGGGGTCGGAAACCTTCCCTTTTAAGTATTTTTCAATGATAAGCGAAGCAATCGGAGCAGCCCAAGTTCCACCCCAGCCCGCATTTTCAACGAAAACGGCAACTGCAATTTTAGGTTTGTTCATGGGTGCAAATGCAAAGAAAACCGAGTGATCTTCGCCATGAGGGTTTTGCACAGTTCCGGTTTTTCCACAAACAATAATATCTTCTAAACGCGCCATTTTACCTGTTCCGCCCGGTACGTTTACAACCATGCGCATCCCTTCGATCACTGCATCGTAATGCTTATAATTGACCATGGTCCAGTGTCGTTTTTTGAATTCTGGTTTTGGGCCTTTGCGTCCGATAGAACGAACGAAATGCGGCGTATAATACCAACCTTTATTGGCAATAATAGCTACAATATTTGCCATTTGAAGTGGTGTTAACTTCACCTCGCCTTGCCCAATAGAGATAGAACGAATAGTAGAAAAAGCCCACGTGTGATGACCGTACCATTTGTCGTAAAACTTGGAATTTGGAATCAGGCCTGGTCGTTGGCCACTTACATCGGTATCGAAAACATCGCCTAAACCAAAACTTCTGATATAACGATACCATTTATTAAGCCCGTATTCAGCGTCGGCAAAAGCATTTTTCTTGACGCCTTGCTGTATGATGCGGCGAACGGTCATGTAGTAATAGGGGTTGCAAGAATATTGAATAGCCTCAGCAATATTGCGTGCAGCTGGGTGATTATGACAACCAACTAAGCTTTTGTCGCAAGGAAAGCCTGTGTTAGCAGTAATTACGCCTTCTTGCATGGCAATTAAACTCTGGACGAGTTTGAAGATTGAACCTGGTGGATATTCAGCTTGTAAGGGCCTTGGGAATAGAGGCAAGTTTGGGTCTGTAGCTAATTTTGGATAGTTAGAGCTAATGTTTCGCTTTCCAACCAAAAGATTTGGGTCATAGGAAGGCGCAGAAACCATACTGAGAATCTCACCACTCGATGGTTCAATAGCAACAATACAACCCTTTTTCTTTTGCATGAGCTGCTCGCCGTATGCTTGTAACTCGACATCCATCCCCATTTTTAAAGGTTCGGCTTGGCGGGCAGTGGTGTCGTATTTACCATCAGCATAAGATTCTATGGCATTATTAAGCGCTGAGGTAACGATGTACTTGATGCCTTTTACGCCTCGTAGTTCTTTTTCATAGAAGCGTTCAATACCGGCCCTTCCAATGTTGTTGCTCGGTTTGTAAAAATGATCCTCTTCAATTTCTTCGCGGGTTACTTCTGAAAGGTAACCAAGAATGTTTGCAGCACTTTTGTAAGGGTAATTTCTTGCACTGGTGGCCTCTTCGTGAAAGCCTTTGAAATTAGCAAGGTGAGGCGCAATTTTAGACATTTCTTCAAGGGTCAATTCCTTGAGAAAAGGATAGGCGCGTATTTTTTGATAATTAGAGGTTCTTTTGCCAGTAATCTTGTTATAGTAAGTACCTTCTCCTTCCACAATGGCTTTGAATCTTTGACGCACTTCTGGAACAGTCCAGCCAATGAGTTGGGCAAAGGCGGCGGTGTCTAGGTTTTGAATACTATCTTCAACCATCATGAGGTTGTAGTAGGTCTGGTTGGTCACTATTTTTTTGCCGTTGCGATCAAAGATGACACCGCGTGGCGGAAAAATTTCTTTGCGTTTCTCGGCAATTTCTTGGGCACGGAGTGTCCAGGTTTCGTCGAGTACCTGCATATAAAAGAGTCGGAAGAGATAGATCCCGATGACGAGCACAATAAAGCTCAGGATTACATTGCGTCTGGCGTCTAGGTTCATTTTTTCTGATTGCGATTCAATAGAAAACTCTGAATGAGCAGAGCAAGTAAGAAAGATAAACCGCCGCTAAGGATTGTCTTTTGAAGAATGAAAAAGAAGCGGCTGAATTCAAAAATCTCAATGAGAAAATACCAAAATGTATGGAGCGCTAGTAAAATACCAAACACCGTTGAGAACCAGCGCGTCCCCATGTCGTGGGCGGTGGGTTCTTTAAGTGGGTCATAGCCTTCGCGAGGGCCGTAAAATTTAAAGACGACTGGGCGCAAATAAGCCATCAGGACCAACGCAGAGGCGTTGAGGCCGTAAGTATTTGAAAAAATATCAATGATAAGACCCATTAAAAAGGCAAGCCCCATAATTGGTATAACACCCAGTTCAAAAGGCAATAACATGATAAACAAAGGCTGTATCATGAGGTGAATGCCAAAACCAATATTGAGCTGATTGAAGATGAGCGCTTGCAGGAAAGTAAGCACAATAAAGCGGAGAATATGTTTGTAGACTACGTTCATTTTACTCTTCGTCTGCAGGAATTTGAGCCTCTAGTGCTTCTTGCTCTTCGAGGTGTAGGTTTTTGATGATGTAAACGCGTTGAAGACTGCGGTAGTCTGCAGAGAATAAAATCTCAACCTTCCAAAGTGCTTGGCCTTCAATAGGTTCTGTGTAACTCACCTTGCCAACCGGCAGGCCTTTCGGGAAAATTCCGGAGCCACCACGTGTCACGACCTTAGACCATTTTTTAATGCGAAGGTCATTGTTGATACCGGTGATCATGCCATAGCGTGGGTTGCGGCCATCCCATTTTAGCAAACCTGGGAGGTCTGATTTTTTCATTTGGATGCTGACGTCGATGTTGATGTCTTTTGTTAAGACAGTTTTGACCAAGCTGTAGTGGTCTGAAGCGTAGTGAATAACTCCAACGACGCCTTCATGGCAAAATACGCCCATGCCTTTTTTGATCCCTTGTAGTTTTCCTACATTGATTGTGAAGTAGTTATTGCGACGCGTAACACTTGAGTTGATGACTTCAGCAGGGATGTAAGTATATTGCTGCTCAAAGACTGTATCTTCAATTTTGTATTTACCACGCGAAATTTGGTACATGAATTTAGGCTGTCTTTTTCGCCAGTATATGTTTTCCCACTGAAGCTGCGTGTTGTTTTTGCTGAGGTTGAAGTGCTTAGTGAGGTCGTGCTCCCATTCTAAGACTTGAATTGAGATATCGTTGGTGGTGGTGAGGTACTGGCTGCGCGGAAAATTCAAGTAACTGACATACCAAGAAATCGCGAGAATCTGCAGCAGGGCAAAGACTAAAAATATCCTAAAACGTTGCAGAAAAGCGATCAAATTGCGCATAAGAGCAAAGATAGTAAATTTG
>CAZPWB010000016.1:0-42313 GCA_964590425.1 uncultured Lishizhenia sp.
TATTCTTTCATTAAAATACCTTTTTGACTTCATTTATTCTACTCTAAATCAAAATAAAAAACTGCTTTCTTTTTTATTTGGTTTTATATTCATTAAATGTGCATCCTCCATAATTCTCAGTTTGTTTGAGTCCGATATAAGAATGGAGCCAAATGATTTAGCAGTATTTCTACTTTATTTTTACAATGGGTTTGAGATATTGCAAGGCCTTTTAGTAAGTCGTATTGTATGGAAATTGAAAGAAGCTTAATTCAACTGATTCTTTCAGTTTTATTCACCAGCGGGTTGTCTGCTGGTATGGTGTTCGTGCTATTTACTTCGTACAAAAAACGAAAAAGGCTAGAGGCTGAGCATGAGCGGGCGATGCAAGAAAAAGAGCTCGAGCTGATCAATGCAGTGGTGAAAGCCCAGGAAGATGAGCGCGCTGAGATTGCAAGAAATTTGCATGACGACGTAGGGGCTATTCTTTCCATGACGCAGCAGAAAATTTCGAATACTTCGAATCATTTGATTGGCATTGAAGCCAATTCAGATACCATTTCGGATTTATTGGAGGTCGCAGAGATGATAGACCAATCTGTAACAAAACTGAGGGCGATTACAAATGGAATGTTGCCTCATTATTTATTGAAGTTTGGTTTGTGGCGCTCTTTGGAGCGTATGTTTGAACAGGCAGAGAAAAGTATTGGTAAGCCTTGTCTGATTTTAAGCCATGTGAAAAGTGGGCTGCAACTTGAGCAGCGTATTGAGATACAGGCTTATTATATTGTAACAGAGCTCATCAATAATACGATCAAGCATGCTAAGCCAAATTTCATCGATGGTGATTTGGAAATCAAGCAAGAATATTTAGTTTTAACCTTGAAGCACGATGGTGTCGCCATTGATCAGGATGACTTCGAGTATTTACTGGCAAAGAACCAAGGTATTGGTCTTTCATCACTGGCACATCGTTTAGGTCTTATTGGCGGTCAAATTACATTTGAACGCTTTGATAGAGGTGGTTCGATAATTTTGAAAATTCCATACAATGATGAGGACAAGCAAGCAAATTGATGATATTCCGAAGGAAAAGAATCGCATCAAAATTGCTATTGTAGAGGACCATACTCTTTTGCGAGAGTCATTGATTAAATCCTTGAATGAGGCATTTGATATTCAAGTGGTGTTTGATGCAAGCAATGGTGTCGAATTCTTCGAATTACTCAAAAAGAAAAAGATCAATATTGCACTAGTGGATTTGGATATGCCGGAAATGGATGGCAAAGAAATTCTAAAGAAACTGTCACTGTCAAACCCTGAAATTAAGGTCATTATATTTAGTATGCATTCAAATGTGCATATTGTTGCTGAACTCATCCAAATGGGGGCTAAAAGCTACTTGAAAAAGGATTGTAGCATCCAAGACATGGTTGATGCACTATATAACGTAACAGACAAAGGGTTTCATTCCACTAGCATTGTTTCTGACGTTTCATTTATTCAGTTTGAGAAAAACAGAAAGAAGGAACAAGCGATAATCAATTTTAATTTGTCAGAGCGTGAAATGATTGTAATAAAACTTATATGCTCAGGTAGTAAAAGTGAGGAAATCGCAAAACGACTGGGAATTACTAAGAAAAGTATTGACGCCATTCGCTCCAAACTTTTCAAAGCCCTCAACGCCAAAACACCAGCAGACTTCGCGCGCCTTTGCATTGAGAATGGATTGTATCAACCGATAGGGAGGGGGTGAGAGCGTATCCTAAAGAAATTTGACCCTATCTTTTACAAAAGTTTGAGCGTCATTATTCGAGTATCCAAACATTATTAAATTTTTATTGATCAAATATTCGCATTAATCCAAATTAAAACGAATTCACCCACATATACCCGCATATACCCGCATTTATTCGAATACATACATCGTCAAACTGAAAAATCCGTATTGAATCACTTTAATGTGGATTATTTTTCACACTTCATATAAGTAAGGAAGTGTAATTGACGAAGGATTACGATTGTTTTTTTGTTATTTCTTGCTCGACTTGTGTTTGTACGACTCTGTAGATTGCCCAAATTCCAATTGCAAGCCCCCCCGATAATTAAAATGGTTTGTAAAGCGTTATTCCTAGAAGTCTTTGTCGCTTCTGGAACAAAGTTATTGAATGCAGATGCATCGAAATGGTTAAAAGGTACGTGTGCCATTTTTGTTAGATTTTGTAAAAAATATAATTCCCACCTTCTTGATAAAAACAAAAAGAACCAAAACAGTACATAACACCGTTATATCGGTCATCCTTTATTTTTAATGTAGGTAAATCAAAGGGAAAAGCTTTTGAAATAAGGTCAACTTGATTAATAACAAATTTTCCTTCCTTGTCAGCCCTGAATATACTTAGTAAGATTCGAACAGCCTTTTTAATTTTAAGATCTGATCCTTTAGTGGCTTTGTTGATTGCACTGGACTTGCGATTATTGTACGCTTGTTTACATTGTGTTGAGCAATATACTTGATTTTGTCGCCCATAAAATGAGCGTCCACACAATTCAAAACCACACACATGTAGATATTTGCCATCGAGATATTCCATTTCCTCTTTTTTAGCAAATATAAATAATACATCTTACATTAATGTAACACATGTTATTTTTTTTTATAAATTTGAAGTATGAAAAATAAATTCGACACTTACACAAAAGGCTTCGAGATAATTGATAGTCAAAATAATGACCCTCTTGATTACTTGCGTACTCCAAGGTATAGCCGTAAAAGTTTAGATATTCCTGCTCGAATTCTTAATCATTGGGATAAAATGGAGTTGCTTCTCAAAAGTAATCCTTTAGGGGCAACCTATACATTTAACCTTGCTGAAGCATTTTGGATTAAGCTCATTCAAAAATTAAGGGCATATAATTTACCCTTGGAGCTAATAAAGCAATTAAAAGTTGAATTGTGTATGCTCTCTAAACACGATGAATTGATGAAAGGGCAAGAAGAATTGATTAACTATTTTGCTTCACTTAATTCTCAAGTATCAAAAACAGAGTTAGAAAAAATTTTTAAATCAGCAGATTTTATTGAGTTTATAAATTCAATGAAATCTACTGTCCTTGAGAATCTTCTTCTTGATTTGATTATTACTAGAGCGGACCATCGAATTTTTATCAATGAAAATGGGGAAGTCTTTTTCTATAATAAGGAAGTGGGGAAAGCTAATGAAGCGGATTTTCATGAATTAAATAGATTTATGAGTAATTCGTATATGAGTATTTCATTATTTGAAATAATCAAAGAATTGATAGCAGACCTTGGTGAGGACGAATGTTCAGAATTCCAAAACATATTATCCAAAGATGAAGCGATGGTTCTTAAACTGCTGAAACAAGAGGATATCTCTAAAATCGAAATTAACTTCAATGATAAAAGTAAAAGACCCGAAACTATAAAGGTAACCAAGAATAGCAGTGTTTCGAACTTCAATAAAGTTCAAGACCTTATTTTAAGAAATGGCTATCAAGATATTTCGATTAAAACCCAAAAAGGAAAGGTTGTGCAATGCACAAATACCACCAAATACAAATTAGATACCGAATAACTCGGATCATTTGAAAATCAGTATGAATGACCTAAGAACTAGGAATTCAAACACATCCAGAGGTAAGGATGGAGCTG
The DNA here is from genome assembly GCA_964590425.1 of uncultured Lishizhenia sp. Lineage (GTDB taxonomy): Bacteria > Bacteroidota > Bacteroidia > Flavobacteriales_D > Crocinitomicaceae > UBA952. The sequence goes on from CAZPWB010000016.1 coordinate 3,656, forward strand.
AGTTTAGAAGAAAAAAGAAAATTAATTATTGAAAAAATTAGAAAGCGTAAAAAGGTCACAAAGGAGGTTGCAGAACAAATGCTAGCAACGCTAGAAACTTATTATGAATTAGTCATTCAACATACCTTGAAAAGAAGTCATGAGCAGAATTAAAGATTTTGAAAAGCTTTACGGAATTAGCACAAAGCAGAACTTGCGCAAAAAAGCCATTATCTACACACGTGTTTCTACCAAAGAGCAGGCCGAAAACAATACGAGTTTGGCCACTCAAAAGAAATACTGTGAGGATTATGCTTTGAAAAACGGATTTGAAGTTGCGGAGTATTTTGGTGGAACCTATGAATCTGCAAAAACCGATGAGCGCAAAGAATTTCAGCGCATGATCAAATATGCCCGACAAAATACGACCATCGGCTATATTTTGATTTATTCCTATGACCGTTTTTCACGCTCTGGGGCAAATGCCTCTTACATAGCTGATGAACTCAAGAAACAGGGAATAACTTTAATTGCCGTTACACAAAAGGTTGATACCTCCAATGCTGGTGGTATCATGCAACAAGATTTCTTTTTTCTATTGAGTCGTTTCGACAATGAAATGCGTCGAGACAAGACCAAAACAGGGATGAAAGAACTGCTTCGAAAGGGCTATTGGCTATGGGTGCCTCCAAGAGGCTATAAAAACCTCAATAAATACCACAGGGCTGTTGATTGGAATATCGTTGTCAATGAAGAGGGGGAGCTGCTCAGAAAAGCTTTTCAATGGAGGTTGAACAATACGTATAGCTCAGCTGAAATTGTCCGCAAGTTGAATTTATTGGGAATGAAAATAGACGAGCGCCGCATTTTAGAAATTTTCCGAAATCCGTTCTATTGTGGAATACTCATTACCCGAATGCTTCCAGGTGAAGTTATTCAAGGTCAGCACGAACCAATTGTATCTCAAGAAGACTTCTTAAAGATCAATACACCTGAAAACAAGGTAATCAACAAAACCTACGAAACCATGTCCTTGGATTTGCCTTTGAAAAAATCCTTGTGTTGCCCAAACTGCAATAACCTCATGACAGGTTTTTATGTAAAAGCCAAAGACTTGTATTATTACAAATGTCAAAAGAAATGTATTGGGGTAAATGTGAGTGCAAAAAAATTACACGAGGCCTTCTTAGATTTACTCAAAACATACCAACTAGATTTAACTGAATTAGAAAAAGAAGTCTTGCCTGAAATCATGCAATACAAACTTCTTGAACTCTCAAAAGAAGATGCAAATGAAATTGCCGCAACCAAAACAAGACTTACTCAAGTCAAAAAGGATTTAGATGCCATAGAGGAGCGTTACGCCACTGGCAAAATAGATACGCTTATCTACACCAAGTTCAGTGAAAAATATAAAGTAGAGATATCAGAATTGGAGCAAAAACTCACGAACCCACACCTCACGAGTTCTAACCTTAAAAAATGCATTAAAAACGGGCTTGAAATTGCCCGTAAGCTCAGTGTTTTATGGGAATCTGCGGATGTCTTTGGAAAGCACAAACTTCAACATATCTTGTTTCCGAACGGATTCACTTATGACAAGCAAAATGGCCGAGTTCTAACTTTTCGAACGAACATATTGTTTGAGCTAACTTGTTGTTTTTCAGAAATATTGAAGGAAATAAAAAGCGGAGATCCGATTAATGTTAATCAAATCTCCGCTAGAGTGACCTCGTCAGGATTCAAACCTGAAACCTTCAGAGCCGTAATCTGATGCTCTATTCAGTTGAGCTACGAGGCCGATTTCGACTGCAAAGATAAGAACTTTTTTGCAATTGCAATGTTTTATAAGAAAAATCAACTTGAAAAAGCTCTTGCTTGTCCTATCCGTAGTCGGACTTTTATTCATTATTTTAATGTCCTTTATGCGTTCATCAATTGAAACTCCTGACTATGAAGTACTTCGTGTTTTGACACGCAAGGCAGAGATCAGACGCTATCCGTCGCTCATTTTAGCACAAACACAAATGACTGCCGCTCCCTACAGCCAGAACAGCAGCGCAGGCTTTCGAAGAGTGGCTGGGTATATCTTTGGTGGCAACGAACAAGGGCAGAAAATTGCCATGACTTCGCCTGTCATTATGGAAATGGGTACTGAAACTGAAGTGGCTTTTGTGATGCCAAAGCAGTATAGCATGGATGCTTTGCCGAATCCAAGTAACTCGAATGTGAAGCTTGAGAAACAAGCGGAAAGAACTTTGGCTGTCTTGCGTTTTGGTGGGTATACCAATGATGTTAAAATTGCAGAAAAGGCGCAGGAATTGCGAGATCTTTTAAAGAAAGAGAGAATCTCTTTTCAAGAGAAATTGATATATATGGGCTACAATGCCCCTTGGGATTTCATTGGCCGCAGAAATGAGGTGGCTTTTGAGTTAGTGGATACAGAAGCTAACTAAGTGTCATTCTGTTTGGTCATATTCTCCTTTCCAGGAATAATATCCAAAAATCACCATCCCGATACTGACCGGTATAAAAATTAATAAAATGATGCCCCATTGAAGAGCAGTATTCGTTCGAGCTACTCCTTCAGTTGCAAGGCTTATTTTTTCTCCTGCTTGTTGAAACATGAGAATTACTGCGAGCGGGGCATTGATCATCCAGACTAAACCCAATATTTTTTTCAAAGTTTTCATAGCGATGCTGTATATTTAAATTAATCAGCGACATTTTCATCAATCTTATTCCTAAGATAGAAAACACCAATAATCAAACTTATTGATGCAATTCCAATCGGATACCAAAGGCCAGAGAGTGGCGTTGAGCCAGGAAAACTTGCAATCAATGTTGCAATGAATGGCACTAAGCCTCCAAAGACACCATTGCCAATATGGTAGGGTAAAGACATCGAGGTATAGCGAATTTGAGTAGGGAAGAGTTCAACTAAAAAAGCTGCGATCGGGCCATAGACCATGGTTACCAACAATACTTGATAGAAGACAAGGCCAACAAAAATCCAAAACGAGTTTTGGGCTAATTTTTTATCTTGCTGGATAGTTGTGATTTCTGATTCTTGCGCAGCATCTGCAAACTTTTTAGTTGTTGTTACTTCATTGTATGAAGCCCCATTAGAAAGTGTTTTTGCAATTGTGACGGTGTGCAAGCTATCTTGTGAATCCTTGATTAATTCACTTTTAAATGTTGGAGTTGAACTATTAATAACAGTTGCTTTTGTGTAGTCAGAATGATCTAAGAAATACTGATAGATTGGTCGGTAGCTCACTATTCCTAGGAACATGCCGGCCATCATGATCCATTTTCTTCCAACTTTATCAGACCACGCGCCAAAGACAATAAAGAAAGGGGTTGCCAAAGCTATGGCGATGATCAGAATGTATCTAGACTCATTGAAATCGAGTTTACAAGCATTTTCTAAAAAGGATTGCGCATAAAATTGCCCGGTGTACCAAATGACACCTTGTCCCATTGTTGCTCCGAATAAGGCCAAAAGCACCATTTTGAAATTTGCTCGGTTCCTGAAACTTTCTTTGAGGGGGTTGGCAGAAATTTTCCCTTCGCTTTTCAGTTTTGTAAACTGAGGCGATTCATGCATGGAAACACGGATATAAATAGAGACTAATACCAAGACAATTGAAATGAGAAAAGGAATCCTCCAGCCCCAATCTGCAAATGCCTCCGCACCTAAAGAAGATTTAGTAAGTACAATAACACCAAGGGAAAGAAATAAGCCGAGTGTTGCAGTGGTCTGAATCCAACTTGTGAAAAAACCACGACGGTTTGCCGGTGCATGTTCAGCTACATACGTAGCAGCTCCTCCATATTCGCCACCAAGTGCAAGGCCTTGAATGAGTCTTAGTATCAGAACCAAAATAGGTGCGGTATAACCAATAGAAGCATAACTTGGAATAAGACCAATTAGGAAGGTTGAGCCTCCCATCAAGACAAGCGTGAGTAAGAAAGTATATTTTCTGCCAATTAAATCACCTAAACGACCAAAAACAAGGGCGCCAAAAGGTCTAACGATGAAACCTGCTGCGAAAATGGCCAAAGTGTTGATGAGCGCAGATGCGCCGGCGTCTGAAGGAAAGAGTTGTTTGCCAATAATGGTGGCTAAACTCCCGAAAATGTAGAAATCATACCATTCAATCAGTGTGCCGAGTGAAGAGGCACCAATGACTTTGGTGATGTTATTTGGTTTCATGAATTTGGTTTAGGTGGTTTAAATATCATGTTTTCGTTCGAATTTTCCTATCAAGTTGGTATTAAAATTTGCAGAATGAATGCGAAAAAATCTTTGACTTTGACTGCTGAAGCCTACTGCCTAGGAAATGATTTCATTAATTTTAGCACAAACAAGCTAAAATGAACTACCCTTACCAACTAAAGACTTTCGAAGACTATCAAGAAGCTTACAAACACAGTATTGAGAACCCAAGTGCTTTTTGGGCCAACATTGCTGAAAATTTTACTTGGAAAAGAAAATGGGAAACCGTCTTGGATTGGGATTTCCAGGAGCCCAAAATATCTTGGTTCAAAGGAGCCCAACTCAATATCACCGAAAATTGTTTGGATCGTCATTTAGCAACCCGAGGAAATGAACCGGCGATTATTTGGGAATCGAATAATCCCGATGAGCACCATCGGGTCTTGACCTATAATGAATTGCATTTCAAGGTGCAACAGTTTGCCAATGTGCTGCTCAATAACGGTGTCAGAAAAGGTGATCGCGTTTGTATTTATATGGGCATGATTCCAGAATTGGCCATTGCCACCCTTGCTTGTGCAAGAATTGGTGCGATTCATTCGGTGATTTTTGGTGGTTTTTCTGCACAAGCTATCGCGGACAGACTCGACGACGCAGGTGCCAAATTTATCGTGACCTGTGATGGCGCTTTTAGAGGCGCCAAAGACATCGCTTTGAAAAGCGTTGTAGACGATGCATTGGTCGGGAATAAAACCATTGAAAAGGTGATTGTTTGTACGCGTACCCGTACACCGGTGTCTATGCTGAAAGGACGCGACGTTTGGTGGGAAGATGAAATTGAGAAAGTAGAAACTATGGGCAATCCGGCTGTGCCTGCGGTGGCGATGGATGCTGAAGATATTTTGTTTATTCTTTATACTTCAGGATCTACCGGGAAGCCAAAAGGTGTGGTCCACACAACGGCTGGCTACATGGTCTGGACCAACTACACCTTTGTCAATGTGTTTCAGTATCAACCAGGGCAAGTACATTTTTGCACCGCCGACATCGGTTGGATCACTGGCCATAGTTACATCATTTATGGTCCACTGAGTGCAGGCGCCACTACGCTTATGTTTGAAGGCTTGCCAACATGGCCAGATGCAGGTCGTTTTTGGGAGGTAATTGAGAAATTTAAAGTAGATATCCTTTATACGGCACCGACAGCCATCCGTAGCCTCATGAGCTTTGGCCTAGATCCAATTCAAGGAAAAGATCTCAGTTCTTTGAAAGTGTTGGGTTCTGTTGGTGAGCCAATTAATGAAGAAGCTTGGCATTGGTACAACGAACACATTGGTCAGAAGCGCTGCCCAATTGTCGATACTTGGTGGCAAACTGAAACCGGTGGCGTCATGATTTCTAATTTAGCTGGCGTAACACCAGCAATTCCGTCTTATGCCACATTGCCTTTGCCAGGTATTCAGCCTTGTTTAGTCGATGAAAATGGTCATGAAATTGAAGGCAATGACGTCAGTGGTAATTTGTGTATCAAGTTTCCATGGCCAGGGATGATCCGCAGTACTTACAACGACCACGAACGCTGTCGTCAAACTTATTTCTCTACCTACAAAAATCTTTACTTTACTGGTGATGGTTGCTTGCGCGATGCCGACGGGATGTACCGCATCACGGGTAGGGTAGACGACGTTTTGAATGTCAGTGGACACCGCATCGGTACTGCTGAAGTTGAAAATGCCATCAATATGCATGCCGGTGTTATCGAAAGTGCCGTTGTGGGTTACCCGCACGACATCAAGGGGCAAGGAATCTTTGCATATGTAATTGTAGAAGATACGCACGGCGATGCCAATTTGACCAAACAGGACATTTTACAAACGGTATCCCGCATCATTGGCCCGATTGCCAAACCCGATCAGATCTTATTTGTTCCGGGCTTACCAAAAACCCGCAGCGGAAAAATCATGCGCCGCATCTTGCGCAAAATTGCCGAAGGCGACACCTCCAATTTAGGCGACACCAGCACTTTGCTCGACCCGAGTTTGGTGGAGGTTTTGGTGGGATTGGCGAGATAAAAATTTCGCAAATGATTTGATTATTAAAGGAACTCGAAAGGGTTCCTTTTTTTTGTTTTCAACATTTCTCTTTTGAAAGCAATTCAAAAGCATAACATTGGTTTAAAACCTTAGCAACATCGGAGAGGCAACTTTGCAATAAAAACCTATGAAACGTAAAGTTGACTTAGTCATTATCTCAGATGTGCACCTCGGAACATATGGGTCAAGAGCGGCCGAATTGGTAAACTACCTCAAAAGTATTGAACCGAAAACCTTAGTGCTCAATGGTGACATTGTGGATATTTGGCAGTTCAGCAAACGTTATTTTCCGGTGGCTCATATGGAAGTGCTCAAAACGATTGCTTCGATGCTGACACATGGGACTAAAGTTGTTTATATAACAGGTAACCACGACGAGACTTTGCGCAAGTTTAAAGGTTTTAAGATGGGAGATTTTGAAATTCAAAATAAACTCATCTTGAATCTGCCAACAGGAAAAGCCTGGATTTTTCATGGCGATGTTTTTGATACCACGATGAAGCATTCGAAGTGGGTGGCAAAGTTGGGTGGCAAAGGTTATGATCTACTCATCATCCTAAATACCTTCATGAATTGGATTTCTGAAAAGTTAGGTAGGGGGCGTATTTCTCTTTCTCAAAAAGTAAAGGACAGTGTAAAAGGGGTAGTGAAGTATGTGAATAATTTCGAAGAAACTGCCGCAGAAATTGCCATGTGTTCGGATTATCAATTTGTAGTTTGTGGACATATCCATCAGCCGCAAATCAAAGTCATGAAAGGCAAGGATGGGGCAGAGGTGCTCTATTTAAACTCAGGTGACTGGGTTGAAAATTCTACGGCACTTGAGTATCATGAAAATGAATGGACGCTTTATCGTCATGATCAGACGCAAAAACAAGATGCCGATGAAATCAAGGCACAGTACAAAGAGGCGTTGAATTATGAATTTTTACTCAAGGAAGTAATCGCGGATTTACAAGAAAGCTAATGAGAATCCTATACGCCATTCAAGGTACCGGAAACGGCCATCTGAGTCGGGCACATGAATTGGTGCCTATTTTGAGTAAGTATACTCAGGTCGATACCCTGATTTCTGGAAATCAATCGCAAATCAAGGCGGAGTTTGAACTCAATTATCAACGCACAGGCTTGACTTTTTTAAGTGGTAAGCATGGCGATATCAGTATTGTCAAATCCTTGAAAAATACCCATCCGATAGATTTTATTCGGGAAATTAGGGCATTTCCAGTGAAGCAATACGATTTGGTGCTCAGTGATTTTGAGCCTGTTTCTGCTTGGTCAGCGCTTATAAACGGCGTTCCTTGTATTGAACTGAGTCATCAGGCTGGTGTGATTCATCCGTTTGCCCCAAAACCTGAGCAAAAAGCAGCCTTTGGCCGCTATGTTTTACACCATTATGTTCCTTCGAAAATAAAGTATGGTTTCCATTTTGAGGCTTATGAGGATCGTGTATTTACACCAGTCATCCGAAAAGAAATCAGAACAGCTGAAGCCACAGATTTAGGACACTATACAGTTTATTTACCGGGATATCACGATGATGTCCTGATGCATTTTTTAAGACAATTCCCTGTCAAATGGGAAGTGTTTTCCAAACATGCCAACTATGCTTATCGGGTAGATAACGTTTTTATCGAGCCTATCAGTCAGCAGCGTTTTCAGGAAAGCCTACTGAGTTCCACAGGCGTGCTTGCAGGCGCAGGTTTCGAATTGCCTGCTGAAGCTTTATTTTTAGGAAAGAAAGTCATGGTCATTCCAATGAAGGGCCATTACGAACAGCGCTGCAATGCTTTGGGTGCGGCAAAAGTAGGTGCCACCACTATTTCAGAACTTGACCTGATTCATCACCGTCAAATCAATTATTGGCTCAACCAAGCACCTCAGGTACGTCTAGCCTACCAAGATCAAACGGAAGCCATTTTAGTACAAATTTTAGAGGATTTTCAAGGCAAAGGCAAACAAGCTTTCATCGAAGACAAAAGCTTTGAAACCATTTTAGAGAAGCTCAGTATTTTGCGATATTTGCTCTGATAATTGTTTGTAGTGGGCAAATAATTGCTGCTGTGCATGAAAAGGAGGGAGGTCTCTTTTTGAATACAGATTTTTGTAGTTAGCAGAAATACTTCTGGCCTTCACTGATCCACGCCATTGGTAATCGAAAATTAGGGCAATTTCAACCTGAATTTGAGGGTCGAGAATTTTAGCACCCACCTCAATGCGCTGATCAAGATTTCGTTCCATCCAATCAGCAGAGGAAATATAGGTTTCTGGGGTGCCACCATTGCCAAAAATCACAAAACGTGCATGTTCTAGGTAACGATCAACAATACTAATGGCGGTTATGTTTTCGCTGAGGCCTTTAACGCCAGGTTTGAGACAGCAAATACCCCGAATGATCATTTCAATTTTAACACCTGCCTTGCTTGCTGCATAAAGCTTTTCAATCAGTTTGACATCTGTCAGGTTATTGATTTTGATGCGCATCCAGGCAGGTTTTTTTGCCTTGGCAAACTTGATTTCACGGTCAATAAGCGCCATGAGTTTGCGGCGTGTATTAAAAGGAGAAACCATTAAATATCGGAAAGTATGTCGTTCAAGGTTGTTTTCAAGTAAGCCAAACACGCGGCTCACCTCTGCTGAAATATCTTTATTTGCAGTGAGTAGGGCAAGGTCGGTATAGATAGTAGCCGTTCCTTCATTAAAGTTTCCTGTTCCAACATAGGTGATATATTGTACTTTACCCTCATTGATTCTTTTAATTTGTAAGAGCTTGGAATGCACCTTTAGGTTTTGTAAACCATAAATTACGTTGGCGCCGAAATCCTTCAAACGATTACTCCACCACAAATTATTTTCTTCATCAAAACGCGCTTGTAGTTCAAAAACAACAGTCACTTGTTTGCCGTTGAAAATACAAGCTAATAGCGCATTCATGACCTCAGAGTTTTTGGCCACTCTGTAAATATTGATCTTAACCTCTTTTACCTTGGGGTCGAGACTGGCCTCTCGCAAAAGGTCAATGACATGATCAAATTGTTGGTAAGGGAAGTGCAGTAAGATGTCTCGTTTTAATATCGTTTGAATGATGCTTTTACTGCGCTGTAATAGTGGATGAGCCACAGATTGTTGCGCTTCAAAGCGAAATTCAGGGTTTCCAAAATCAGGGAAACGCATGAAATCTTTGAAATTGTGATAGCGCCCGCCTGGAATGGTGTTCACCCCCTTTTTTAAGTCTAATTGTTGCAATAAAAATTGCAAAAGGTCATTGGGCATCTTGGCATCATAAACAAAGCGCACCGGTTCTCCTTTTTTGCGCTGCTTTAGACTTTTTTCTATTTTCTCAAAGAAAGACAATGATAAGTCGTCATCGAGATCAAGTTCTGCATCGCGTGTGAATTTAAAGGTATAGGCTTCAACGTCATTTGGTTTAAATACGCTGAATATTTCAAATAAATACAAACGAATGATGTCGTCCATCAAGATGACTTTTTGACCTTCATTTTGCTTTAAAGTAAAGAAACGGGTGTATTCTGTCGGGATTTGAATGAGGGCGTAGCGTACACGTGTTTTACTCTTGATTTTTACGCCTAAATAAATGGCGTAGTCGCGTAATTTGGGTAAAGCTCGTTTCTTATCGAGTAATATAGGAAAGATGGCGTGCTTGAGCTTATCGTGAAAAAAGAAATCGAGTTGGGCTAATTCATGAAGATCAAGTGCTGTTTCATCGACAATCTGAACCTGATGAGCCTCGAATTCATGTTTGATTTGCTGATAAGCTGCTTCAAAGAGTTCTTGTTGTTTCATGACCACTTTTCGGATCTCCACATATAGCTCTTCGGCAGTTCCTTTGAAACCTTGAATCTTTTCATTCTTAAACTCCATAACCCGTTTTAGGTTGGCAACCCTTACTCTAAAAAATTCATCTAGGTTGTTGGAGTAAATACCTAAAAAGCGCATGCGTTCAGTAAGCGGTACTTTGGGGTCTATTGCTTCTTGTAAAACGCGTTCGTTAAAAGACAACCAGCTTAGTTCTCGATTGATCAGATTCATATTACAAAGAAAGCTTTGCAAAATTGATTGACAAGGCTTTTTGTATTAATATTTAGTTAAGAATAGCTGAATCCTGCTTATGGGTATCGATAACTTGCGTTTTTCACAACTGATTTAGGTTATGCGGTAATTTTCAATTTTGAAATGTAAAGTAATTAATTGCACTTTTGGAAGGTGATAATTTGGCTCAAAAAATATTCGATAAAATTGCTTTTTTTAGTAGCCGCCTCAGCATTGGTGGCAACTGGCGCATGGTTGGCAAATGTACAATTCGATGAAAAGCTGCTCTTTACGATTTACCTAGCAAATCTTGGAACTTGGTTTTTATACGGATTTGATTTTCGAAAGCCATTCAAAGCTGGTTGGCAACGCTTGTTTATTGCGCAACTGTTGGTCGCTTTTGGATTTTCTGTCTGCTACCTTTCTGGTATTCAATTTTTGGTTTTAGGGTTTATTTTTCTACTTGGTTTGCTCTACCAAGCTGAAATTCCTCTGCTTGGTAAGGGTTTTCAAATCAAGAAGTTACTTGTATTTAAAAATGCACTCATCGGTATTTCGTGGGCTTCCTTGATTCCGCTAGGAGCCAATGACTTGTATCAACCCACCACGCAATTTATGTTTTGTTTTGTTGCGGTTCAAGTTGGTTTTGGGAGTATCATTCGCGATATCAATGATGTAGCGCATGACAAGTTGAAAGGTTTGATTACATTACCAATTTATGTGGGAGTGGATAGAACTATATCCATATTACACTTGATCAATGTAGCTTCTATATTATTAATAATCCTATTTGATGGATTGAACCCAGCATCTTGGATGTTTTTGTTTTCGATCGCCGTGATCATTTACAAGGCTTTCATTTTGATGCGCGTGCAACAAAATCACAACCAACAGATCTGGACGCAATACCTCAATATTTTAACTTGTTTATTGATTTTTCTCCTAACGTGCTTCTTTTATTAAAATGCAAGTTGCTCCTGAAAACACTTTCTTTACTTATTTTGATTGTAAGTACTATTTTTGTTGGGGCTTGGTTTTGGTGGCTTTAATGGGTCTCATCAGTACCAAGGAGTGGTTTTTGGGCTCGGTAAAAAAGGAGCACTAAGACGGGTAGTAAAGTTAGGTCTGAAATGAGCGCTACAAAAAGGGTGATGCTGATTAAAATCCCCATGTAAAAAGAACCCATAAACGTTGAAAATACGAGCATTGAGAAGCCGCAGCATAAAATTAGGCTCGATAAAATCATGGCTTTTCCGCGTTCCATGTAGGCGCGTTTGAGCGCATAAGCGGTACTACGGCCTTTGGCCAATTCAATTTTAAACTTGGCCAACAAATGGATGGTGTCGTCATAAGCAATGCCAAAGGCAATTGTAAAAATGACGGCTGTACTTGTTTTTAGCTCAATGCCGCCAAAACCCATCAGTGCTGCAATCACGAGGAGGGGAATGAGGTTTGGAATCATGCTAATGAGCATCATGCGCACCGATTTATAAACCATGCCCATGATCAAGGCGATTAATAAAACAGAAAAAATCAGGCCTTCGACCAAGCTGGCCGAAATGAAGTCGATGTTGCGATCGAGTAGGTGGGCAGCGCCGGTAATGCGATAGTTCACTTTTCCGTGCAACGGAAGCTGCTTGCAGTAGCGATCAAATGCTGCGTTTCTTTTGGCAATTACCGCGCTGCCGAGGTCTGCCAAGTTGCCGTGCATCCTGCTGAAGCGCTCTGTTGAATCTAGGATAGTTCGCAAGTAGGTGCCACCCTCGAGTCTGCGTAAATTTCTGCGAAAGTTTTTGAGTACGCTTTTTTGGCTCGGGATTTCAAAATAAGCGGCAGACCCACCGTGCGAGGCCCTGTTCATGATGCAAAGACTTTGAGTCAAAGAATTTTTGATTTCAGCACCATAGGTGTTTTCAAGATAGTTTTCGATCTGTTGTAACTCTTTCAAGACTGCTGGGTCCCAAAAACTCAGCTCCGGATCCGATAGCTCAACAGCAACATCAAAAGGTCGAATGCCACCATAATGTGTGTCGATAAATTTGAAATCTTGTTTGAGTTGTTCTTTCGGGTGCAAATCATCCATGAGGTAATGGTTGTTGCGGATCAAGACAATACCAAAAAACGAACCCACGATTAAAAGCGCACTCCCGACTAAAACCGCCGTTCTTCTTCTGATTAAAAATTGAAAAAGAAAGCTTAAAAACTTGCGCCAATATGAAGCCTCTGCTTGTTGATGGATGTATTTTGGAGTAGGGAGGAGTAAAAACAAAATGGGCAGCAAAAACATGGTAAAGAAATAGGCGATCAGTGTGCCTAGCCCAGCAACCACGCCAAATACTTGGATGGGGATTACCTTAACAAAATATAAGCTGCCAAAGCCAATAGCGGTGGTTATAGAAGTTAAAAAAGCCGGAAAAGCAATCTCTTTGTAAGTGATTTTCGTGGCCTCCACCTTATTGAGTCCTTCGCGCAGCCCTTGTAAGTAACGGCTCACAATATAAATGACATCAGCCATGGCCACCACAAACAAAATAGTAGGTAGCGTTACGAGTAAAATATTGATGGGTTCGTCTAGCCAAGCCATGCCGCCAAGTAGCCAAACGCAAGCCATGATCATGACGGACATCGGTACTAGCATGCCCCAAACCGATCTGAAAGTCAGAAATAGAAAAACCAGCACCAAAGCGGCGCTTAAAAACAAGAAGAAGACCATTTCTTCCATCATTCGATCTACATAGACTTTTTGACCATGCGTTCTGCCTGAAAGGTGAACACCATCAAAATAATAGGCATCAACTAACTGCTGAATTTTAGCCAACATGAGATCGCTTTGCTGGCGCTTGATGTAGTCTTGGTGGCGGATGAAAATACAGATTGATAGCGTGTCTTTGGCTACAAGTGTATTTTGAAGTTCTGGTGTTGCTGAAATGCGTTTGGCATCTGAGGCAAGGAATTTGTGCTGACCATGAATGTAAGGATCGAAGACCAAGCCTCCAAACGGGTATATTTTTGCTTCTTTAGCCGAGGTAATCGCAACAGCTCGCTTAACAAAAGGAACTGTGTTTTCAATGTCTTTTCTTAAGCGTTCAATATTTTTCAAAAAGGAAAGGTCGTAAATGCCTTTTTTGTTTTCAATGGCGAGCAATAAAAAGTCGTTGTCGGATTCAAAGCGTTCGCGGTGCTGCTTGTAATAGCTGGTTTGAGCGTCGTGATCCGGGAAAAACTTTTCAAAGTTGTAGTCAAAGCGTAGCTCGCGCAGCGCAAGTAAAAAGAAGCCAGAAAATACAAGAATGAAACCCATTGAAATGAGGGCCCAGGTCTTGATGGATATGGTTTTAATTTTATTGAAAAACATTGAAAACATGCCGGACGAAAATACGTGAATTGCTGCTTGAAACCAAAAGATTGACAGCAATTACAGCAAATAAAAAACCCAGTAACTCCTTGGAATTACTGGGTTTTGTTGTGGGGGTTGACGGGTTCGAACCGCCGACCCTCTGCTTGTAAGGCAGATGCTCTGAACCAGCTGAGCTAAACCCCCTTGTTAGACGAGTGCAAAGATATGAATAAAAACCAATTTGCAATAAAAATTTAATAATTTTTTCACTTTAGTGCCCATTAAATTGAAGAGAGCTTGTAATCGATATTTGATTTAGACATGTTTATTCTGCTCACTTCCAAAATGTTGAGCGCATGTAACTTATTCAAAATCTTTTCGTAAACTTTGGCTTATGCACAAAAACGGCATGAGAAATTTATTCTTTACAGCAACACTTGCGCTCATCTTACTATCTTGTAAAGATGTTGCAAACCGCCGAGCTATATCCCGTGATTGGGATCAAATCAAGGCAAAGGGCAAGCTTACGGTTCTTACTGAAAACAGCACGCTTTCTTATTTTGAATTTAGAGGTAAGCAAATGGGTTTTGAGTATGAAATCCTAGATACATTTTGCAAGGCCAATGGTATAAAATTAGAAGTTAAGTCCTTAAATAAGTTAGAAGATTTTGCGCGTTATCTCAATAAAGGAGAAGGGGATATCGTAGCTGCTAACTTACCAATTGAATTGGGTAAAGAAAATGTTCTCGCCTACAGCATGCCCTATTATCAAACTTTCCAGGTACTTGTTCAAAGAAAATCAGACTCATTGATCAAAGAGCCTGCACATTTGGCGGGCAAAAAAGTATACGTTCGTAAAAATTCAGCTTTTGAAAAGCGCTTGATTGCCTTACAAGAGGAGGTCGGTTCTGAAATTGATGTCAAGTTTCAGCCACAGTTGCCCTTGGCCGAAGATTTAATTGATGAAGTGGTGAGGGGTAGAATCCGTTACACTTTAGCACATGAAAATTTAGCCCGAATTTCTAAAGACATGCATCCATTTTTAGATATTTCAACTCGGATGTCTTTCGAACAGCGCATTGCTTTTGCCTTGCGTCCGAAATCTAAGGTGCTGAAAGAGAAACTCGATTTATTTTTGAATGAATTTTTGGCTTCGGAGGCTTTCTCTCAATTGAAAAAACGCTACTTCGATTACATTTCCTCTACGCCAACCGAATTCTTCCTGACGCCTAAAGGTGCTATTTCACCTTTTGATAAACTTTTCAAAAATGCCGCTAAAAAATACGGCTGGGATTGGAAAATACTTGCTGCTATCGCCTTTAAAGAATCGAGGTTTAATCCGAATGCGCGCGGTTTTGGTGGTGCTTATGGTCTCATGCAATTCATGCCAAATACTGGGCCGCAATTTGGTGTGGTTCCGGGCTCGAGCCCTGAGGCTCAGATCAATGGAGGTATGCGTTACTTGGTTTCAATGAGAAGGCTCTGGTCTGAAATCCCAGATGAAAACGACCGTTTGTGCTTTGTTTTAGCTTCTTATAATGCAGGTATTTGCCATATTCAAGATGCAAGAAATTTAGCGAAGTCTGCAGGGCTGAATCCGAATAAATGGATTGGAAACGTAGAACTAATGGTAGATAAACTTGACGATCCACGTTTTTATCGCTCTGAAATGGTGCGCTGTGGCGCTTATAGAGGGCATGCGACAAGTTATGTAAGAAAAGTAACTGGCATTTACGAGCATTGGAAATAAAATATGCAAGAACCTTTGATTTTCGTAGTGCAGGGCCCGACAGCCTCGGGTAAAACGGCTCTGGCCATTGCTTTAGCTCAGCATTTCAATACTGAAATCATTTCCTTTGATTCTAGGCAATTTTATAAAGAAATGTCCATTGGAACGGCTGTGCCAAGCAATGATGAATTAAGTGCAGTGCCCCATCATTTTATTCAACACGCATCCTTTAAAGATGCGATCAATGCATCTCAGTTTGAGGCATTAGCAAGGCCCTTGCTGAAACGCTTGCTTTCTGAAAGGGGAGTTGCTGTGTTGGTTGGCGGCTCAGCGCTATTTGCCGATGCTTTAATTTATGGTCTTGATGACTTGCCACATGATCCTGTTGTGCAGCGCAAGTGGCAGGAATGCTTCAAAGAAAAAGGTCTTGATTATTTACAAGCTGAATTTCAAAGGTTAGATCCTGAATACTTTAGCCAAATTGACCTACATAACTCAAGGCGCCTCATAAGAGCGCTCGAAGTGTTTGAAATTACTGGTGTTTCAAATGCTATTTTGCGTAAAGGTTTGGAAAAGCCTTTGGCTCGAACAGAACGCTTGGTTATTGATTGGCCGCGCGAGCAACTTTATGCACGCATTAATGAGCGCGTAGATGTCATGTTGGCTGAAGGATTGGAAGTGGAAGCAGCTCAGTTTTTCCCAGTTTATGCGCAATATAAAACACTGAATACCGTTGGGTATACCGAGTTTTTTGCTTGTTGGAAAGGTGAATTGGACAAAATGCAAGTTCCATCATTGATCAAGCAGCACACCCGAAACTATGCCAAGCGTCAGCTGACTTGGATGCGCCGTTACCAAAACGTACATGACCTGAATCCGTTGGCTACTGAATCATTGCTTTTGCAAGCACTGGATAGAATTGGTTAAAGAAATGTTAAATTGATGCGTCATCGAATAAAAGATGGCAAATTCGTAAGGAAACTATTAAAGATATGAGACACCTACTATTTGCTTTTATCAGCATTATTGCCTTGCAAAGTCAGGCACAAAAAATCAGCTTAAAAGTTCAAGATCAAAAAGATACTACTGTTTACCTCATTAAATACTTTGGGTCGAAATTGTTTTATGCAGATACTGCTGAAATGAAAAACGGCCTTGTTGTTTTTGATGGCACGAAGCAAAAACCAGGTATAGTTGGCTTGTTTTTACCAGGTCAACGCTACTTCGAATTCGTTTATAACAATGAAGATATCCAACTTGAAACCAAAGGTCCGGACTTCATGGCCAATATGGTGATCAAGAAATCTGAAGAAAACAAAGTATTCATTCCTTATGTTAAGTTTATTTCTTCCAAAAAGGCCGATATCGCTAAGTTGTCCGAGCAGCGTGGCAAATTGCAAGCAGAAGATGCGCAGTACAAAGCCCTCAGCACGCAAATCGAAGCCCTCAACAAAGAGGTGGATGCCTACCAAGCAAATCTAATTGACAGCAATCCAACGCGTTTGGTATCCAAAATTGTTAAAATGTCAATGGAAGTGGTTGTTCCGGAGTCTCCGAAAGATGCCAACGGAAAAATCATTGATTCTGCTTTTAATTACAAATACTATTTCACTCACTACTGGGACAACGTAGATTTCAAAACAGATGCCCTTGTTAACAATCCAATATTTGCCAACAAACTAGAGTTTTATTTTGGCAAACAAATGATGATTCAGCACTGGGATACCATCATCAAATATGCATTTAAGTTCTGCGATGCCCTTGATCCGAAATCAAAAATGTACGAGTATTCTGTTGGTTGGATTGCTTCAAACTACGGTAAGAGCGACATCATGGGTATGGATAAGGTCTATTATTACATGCTTAAAAGGTATTTCTGTACCAAAGATGCTTCGGGTAAATCTCCTGCTTTTTGGGTAGCCGAAGATAAATTCAAAGACCTCTGTGAAAACCTAGATAACAAGCTCAATACCGTGATGGGTATTGTTCCGCCAAACCTCATTCTTCGTGACACCACCGATACCAAATGGCTTGACTTCTACAGCTTGAAATCTGAATACACCATTCTTTATTTCTGGGACCCAGAATGTGGTCACTGTAAAAAAGTAACGCCAAAAATCCAAACCCTTTATACTGAAAAATGGAAAGCACGCAATATTGAGGTCTACGCGATCGGTAAAGGTGTTGGTAAAGATTTTGAAGCTTGGAAAAAGTATATACACGAGAGTAAACTCACTTTTATCAATGTTGCAGTCACTAACAGCATTTACGAAATTGCTAAAGTGACTCCTGAAAAGTTAGTTCAACTTTATCCAGGTGAAAAAGGCAAACCAACTACACTTCAGAGTCTGAACTATCAGCAAACCTATGATATCTATTCTACGCCGAAAGTTTTCGTTCTTGACAAAGACAAGAAAATCATTGCCAAGAATTTATCCATTTCGCAATTAGAGGATTTACTCGATCGTTTGCAAAATAAATCTGACTTGCCAAAATTATTTCCACCTGACCCGGAGGAGGACAAACACATGCAACAAGATTAATTCATGACAGCACTCAAAGCGCAGCTTGAAAAAGCCACTAACTGGTTAATTACCACTCATAAAGGCCCTGACGGCGATGCGGTCGGGAGTGTGGTTGCTTGGGCCGCTTTGGCAGCGCAAATGCAAAAACCTCACCTCATTTTATTTCCGGACCAACCAGCGGCTTATTTATTGCCCTTCTTGAGTCAAGTAAAATGGGAGGTTTATGAGCAAGAAAAAGCATATCAAGCCGATGCCATCTTTTGTCTAGACTACAATGCGCCTTCCAGAGTTGGAGACAAAATGCAAGATTTCGTAGCGAGTTTCCCGGCTACAAAGGTCATGCTTGATCACCATCCGAGCCCTGAAGCATTCTGCGATTTTACTATTTCCAAGACCACGGTTTGCTCTACTACTCAAGTTATTTACGAATGCCTTGAGGAAATCGGCCTCTTACAGCACCTGAATTTAGCCATGGCTGAAGGCATCTATTTGGGGCTCATGACCGATACGGGTTCGTTTCGTTTTCCGTCTGTAAATAGCAAAACGCATCAAATTGTGGCACACTTATATGATTTGGGTCTAGAAGCATACAAAATTCACGAAGCAGTTTACGACGTCAATACAGTAGGCCGTTTGCAATTAAGAGGTTATGCCATTGCAGAAAAACTCCAGCTTTTTGAAGAGAAAGGCCTTGGTGTTATTACACTTTCAAGGGCTGAACTCGATAAGTTCAATTATCAAAAAGGTGACACCGAAGGTTTGGTCAATGTCATTTTATCGATTGCCAACATGCAAGTGGGAATCTTTATGATGGAAACCGAAGAAGGTGTCAAGTTTTCTTTTCGTTCCAAAGGTGGGCGCTATGTCAATGCTTTTGCCCAGCAGTACTTTTCTGGAGGCGGTCACCAATACGCAGCCGGAGGTTTTTGGCCTTCAACACTTGAAGTAGCACTAGAGCGTCTTCATCAATACTTGCACGAATTATAAGCTATCATGAAAGTTTTGATTGTTTTCTTCTATGCATTTTTAAGTCTCTCTTTACTGAGTGCTTGTAGAAGGCCGCAGCCAAAAACAGCGCCAAAAACAACCTGGAGCAATGACCATTCCGTTGATTTTAATCAAGAGTTAAGCGCTCGTGAAGAACTTAAGATTGCTGCGTTTTTGGCTCATTTCCGCGAGCTTACTATGCAAAAAACGAGTTCAGGTTTGCGTTATATGATTTATCAAAAAGTAGCGCAAACACTTCCGCTAGCTATTGAGGGGCAACGCGCAGCCATTCAAGTGGTGGTCAAGACCCTAGATCAAAATATCTGCTACCAAACGCCAAAAGACGAAGTGGAGTGGCTGAGCATTGCGCATTCCGAAAAAGAAACAGGTATCCATGAAGCGTTGTTAATGCTGCGCAAAGGAGAGGCTGCCAAATTAATTTTACCCAGTTATTTAGGACATGGCTTACTCGGAGATCGCCAGCGCATTCCTCCCCAAAGCATCCTTTATATCGATCTTAAACTTATTGAATTACAATGAAATATATCTTCGGAATACTCCTGAGTACTTTACTTTTGTGGTCTTGTCAGGATCCTGCAACCAAAAAAACTAATGCTCAGCCCGTCGTAAAAGCCAATACCCAACAAAGCAACGATTTTGATACCAGTGCTTCGGCCTCCAAGCAAAACCTGATCAATTTTGAACGCGGAAAAGTGAGTGCTTCTAAAAAATTACCAAATGGTATCGTTATCAAATGGATCAAAAGAGGTCAGGGGCCTCGCTTTCAAACAGGTGAAATGGCACTCATTGATTACCGCTTAGCACTGCCTGACGGAAAAATTGTTGACGGTAACAACCGCATCAAAATGCCATTTATTCCGTTTGTGGTGGGTTTCAGCATGCAAACTCCAGGATGGGATCTCGCCTTTGCTGAACTCAAGGTAGGTGACTTCGTTAAAATTGAAATTCCGGCAGCACTCGCCTATGGTTCAAAAGGCATCAAAAACGTCATCGAACCGAACGCCGATAACTGGTTGTTTGTCAAAATTATCTCTAAAGTGAAGCCTAGTATTGATGCAGATGGTATCCGAAGCTGGCGTTTGGCTAAAGGAGAACCCTTTGATTTAGCCCCTGACTCAGAAAAAGAAATTGCTTATGAGTTTATAGCATCTACGCCAAACAAGGCCAATGCCATTAATGCCAGAAAATTCCCTTTGCGTTTCGTGCCGGGTCAAAAAACAGCAGTTCCTGGTCTGAGAAAAATCCTTAAAAATGCACTGAAAGGAGAGAGATATTATATCATTTTGAGTCCGGAACAGGCCTATGGTAAAAAAGGTTACAGCTCGGCTATAGGCCCTAATGAATCGGTTTTCTTTCTGGTTGATATCCTTGGTGTCAGGTCCATTTCATAAGAAATCTGTAAATTTGCACAGAAATTACCGTTTTGCAGAAAGTTGTCCTTCTTCTTAGTATTTGCTTCCTTGTTGCTTCCTCCTTGCAAGCCCAGCGTGCGCTCGATACGATCGAAACAGAGGTTGGTAAAATAGTTTTGTTTAGCAATAAAACATGGTCTTTCTTGCAAGTTTCTACTTTTGATGGCATTATGAATCCGCGCATCCATCAAGAAATGTTGGCGCAAGACCCAAGCTTCAAGCACCCGTGGTCCAATGATGTTTGTTTCACGAGCCGCAACGATATGTCAAAGCTTAAAGACACCCTTTGGCTCTGTGTCAACGACGACTACGATCAAAATTTTCATATACCGGCACCAGGTCTTGTTACTTCTCGCTATG
Source organism: uncultured Lishizhenia sp. (assembly GCA_964590425.1). Taxonomy (GTDB): domain Bacteria; phylum Bacteroidota; class Bacteroidia; order Flavobacteriales_D; family Crocinitomicaceae; genus UBA952. The sequence goes on from CAZPWB010000016.1 coordinate 24,371, forward strand.
GTCCTCGTAATGGAAGAAGCCACAACGGCATAGATATCGATTTGGAAACAGGAGACACCGTATACGCAACTTGGTCAGGAAAAGTCCGCTACGCGAAATATAACGATGGCGGCTATGGTAACTTGGTCATCATTCGCCACCCAAATGGTCTTGAAACGCTTTATGCGCACCTTAGTAAATTTCTAGTTTACCCAGATCAAGATATCGTTGCTGGTGAACCTATCGGTCTAGGAGGAAATACAGGCAGGTCATATGGTTCTCACTTGCATTATGAAATTCGCTTTTATGATGTGCCGATGAACCCCGAAGAAGTTATTGACTTCTCGAAAAAGGAACTTAAAAACGAGAATTTATTTGTTCACAAAGGTTTATTCAGACCTGGTGCAAAACCTTCTGATTACTATGAAGACCATCCGACAGAAGTTATTCAAGCGCCGGTTGTTGTACGTACTCCACAAGTTCGCTACTATAAAGTAAGACCCGGTGATACCCTCACCGAAATCGCATCCCGCAATGGCACTACAGTTTCTCAATTGTGTCAATTAAACGGAATCAAACCCACATCTGTGCTCCAAGTAGGACGCAGTTTAAGAGTCAAGTAACATGAAATATTTATTGATCATCTCATTCCTTTTTCTTGGACTCAGCGCTTGCTCTGACTACGCAAAAATATTAAAGGGTGCCGACTACAGTCAGAAATTTGTTACGGCAAACGAACTCTACGAAAAAAAAGAATACGATAAAGCTATTGTCTTGTACGAGCAAATTTACCAACACGCGCCAAAATCAGGCGAAGGAGAGGTTTCATATTACCGCATGGCTACTTCATACTACGCTCTTGAAGATTATTACATGGCGCAATATTACTACAGCTCGTATATGCAGCGCTTTCCTTTTTCAGATAAAGCCGAAGAAGTGATGTTTATGGTGGCGATGTGTTCGGTAAAAAACTCTCCTGAATATAGTCTAGATCAAACTGAAACAGAAGTGGCCATTAGTAATGTACAACAATTTGTTGACCGTTACCCAGGTTCTTACCTCATTGATTCTTGTAACCTCATTATCGATCAACTTCGATACAAAATAGAGCTCAAAGAATATGAGGCTGTTGCGCTCTATGACCGAACCGAAAATTATAAAGCAGCGGTTGCATCAGGTGAAATATTCATGGAGCATTACAGCCGTTCTAAATTTTTAGAAGAAGTGCACTACATGGTAGTGAAAAACTCGTATTTCATGACCATCAATAGCATTGAAAGTAAAAAAAGTGAACGCAGCTCACAAACTATTGAAAGATTCCGTAACTTTGCAATTCGCTACGCTTCATCGAAGTATCTAAAAGAACTAGAGAGCTATGCAGCGGCGCTCGAAAACATTAAATAAAATAAACATGAGTTTCAAAAACACAACAGCAGAACGTACAACCGTTACCCGTGATACCATCTTAGTTGAAGAAAAAACAGGTAACATCTACGAATCTTTGGTGGCTATTTCTAAAAGAGCCAATCAAATTTCTACTGAACTCAAAGAGGAATTGACTCAAAAGTTGCAAGAATTCGCAACCCACACCGATAACCTCGAAGAAATTTTTGAAAACCGCGAGCAAATCGAGATCTCTAAGCATTACGAAAAAATGCCGAAGCCAACTGCTATTGCTATGGAAGAGTTGCTCGAGGAAAAAATCTATCTCCGCAAACCTGAGGCCTTGCAATAAGCATGTTTGGTAAGCGCATCCTTCTTGGTATTACAGGAGGTATTGCCGCCTACAAAACTGCCTCCTTGGTTCGCTTGCTCAAAAAGAGCGGCGCCGATGTTCGTTGCGTTTTAACGCCGTCAGCTTCTTCCTTTATTAGCCCGCTTGTTCTGGCCACACTTTCTGAAAATCCGGTTCACATCGAATTCTGGAACAAAGAAACAGGCCAATGGAATAACCATGTAGAATTGGCCTTATGGGCAGACCTCATGCTGATTGCCCCAGCTACGGCAAATTCAGTTTCTAAAATGGCCAATGCTGCCTGCGATAACCTCTTACTTGCTTGTTATCTGTCCTTAAAGTGCCCCTGCATTATTGCGCCGGCCATGGATCTAGATATGTATCAGCATCCGAGCTTTAAAAGAAACCTCCAAACGCTTATATTAGATAAGGTAACCGTTATTCCTGCCACCTTTGGCGCTTTAGCTAGTGGCCTAGAGGGTCAGGGCCGAATGGAAGAGCCTGAAAACATCTTGAGCTTTGTTCAAGCGTTTTTTAAGCAAACAGCTACTGAGCCAACTAACAAGAAACGCCTGCTCATCACAGCAGGGCCAACCCTTGAACACCTCGACCCCGTGCGTTATATTTCAAATCATTCAACTGGGGCAATGGGCTTTGCACTTGCCAAAGCTGCACTCATGAAAGGTTTTGAAGTTTTAATGATTACAGGGCCAAGTCAATATGAATTACAGCATCCGAACTTTCAAAGAATCGATGTGCAAAGTGCCGAACAGATGCTGTCTGCAGTTCAAGCACATTGGTCTGAAATGGATCTCGGTATATTTGCGGCGGCAGTTGCCGATTATCGGGCAGCAAATGTTGCCACTGATAAAATCAAAAAATCGGCTACTGAATTCAGTCTAGATTTAATCAAAAACCCTGATATTTTAGCTTGGGCTTCGGCAGACAGAAAGCAACAACAAATAGTCGGTTTTGCCCTCGAAACAAATAATCAAGAAGAAAATGCGTTAAAGAAATTACATGACAAAAACCTTGACTTCATTGTACTCAATTCACCAAAAGAAGGCGTCAGCGGTTTTAGTTCAGAAACTAATATTATCACTATCTTCGGAGCTAATGGTCAAAAGCATGCTTTGCCCCTGATGTCAAAGTTTGCAGCAGCCCAGGCCTTGTTAGAAATACTTGATGAAAAGACACATGAAAACTAGTCTAATTGTATTGTTTTTTACTTGTTTAACAAGTTTTGTTCAGGCGCAAGAACTCAATTGCCAGGTCAATATAATCGTGGATAACAGAGTTGAAGTGAGTTCAACTGAGCAAGAAATCATCAATCAGATGAAGCAAAGTATCATGGAAATCATGAATAACACAGCCTGGACCAAAGACAAATTCAAGATCGAGGAGCGTATCAATTGCAATATTCAAATTCAAATACGTGAAATTCCGGCAACAGGTGCCTACAAGGGCGATATCCAAGTATCAAGCGTGCGCCCAGCCTATAATAGCAGCTATAATTCAACACTTTTTAATTTTCAAGACGAAAATTTCCAGGCGGGTTTCTCAAGAGGAGCCGTTTTGAATTATGTACCCAACCAATATCGCGATAACCTAACCTCAATTTTGGCCTTCTATGCCTATTTCATCATCGGTATGGATTACGATTCTTTTTCTCCGAAAGGTGGGACGCCTTATTTTCAAGAAGCGCAGCAAATAGTAACACTTGCCCAGACGGGTGGGGCACCAGGTTGGAAGTCTTCAGAAAGTAGCAAAAGAAATCGTTTTTATCTAGTAGACAACATGTTACAACCTGTTTTTGATCCATTTAGAACATGCCTTTATATGTATCATCGCCAAGGAATAGATCAGCTCTATGACCGTAAAGCAGAAGGTAAAAAATCAATTTCAGCAGCATTAAACTTACTCACCCCAATTATGGCAACACGTCCAAATACAGTGAATGTCGTGAGTTTTTTATTCGGAAAAACGACCGAGCTCAAAAATATTTTCTCTGATTCAGAACTCAAGGAGAAGCAAGATCTTGTGGCTTTGCTCAAGAAACTAGATCCTGCCAACGCTACTCTTTACAACTCAATTCTCGATTAATGCTGCTCTGGTTGCGCATCCAGCATTTCGCGCTTATCGACGAAGTCACCCTTCACTTTGATAAGGGTTTTAGTGTCTTGACTGGTGAAACAGGCTCTGGTAAATCCATCATTTTAGCCGCTACCAACCTGATTCTTGGTGAAAGAGCTGATTTAAAAATTATTGCACCAGGTGCCAAGAAAGCTATAGTTGAGGCGCAATTTGAAATTCCAGCCTCCTTACAAGATTTCTTTAGTCTTCACGAACTCGATTTTGAGCCCAAGACACTTATCCGCAGAGAGATTCTTCAGGAAGGAAAATCTAGGGCATTTATCAATGATACGCCTGTTCAGCTTCAAGTACTCAAAGAATTAACGGCCCAGCTCATTCAAATCCATTCGCAATACAATACCCTCGATTTGAAATCTAGGAGTTATCAATTGCATTTACTCGATGTGTTGTTAGGTTTAGATACGCAGCGTTTGACCTATGAGCAGCGTTATAAAGCATTTTTGCACCTGAGTACAGAGCGCCTTCAGAAAGCCCAAGATTTAGCAGGTTTACAGCAACAACAAGACTTTAATGCTTTTATGCTCAATGAGTTAGAAGCCTTGAATTTACAAGATCCAGCGCTTGAAACGCTAGAGCAGGACCTCGAACGCTTTGAGTACAGTGAACAACTGCAGCAAGCTTATGGCAGCATGGAAAGTTTGTTGCAAGACAACGGCGTCTATGAACAACTCTACAGAGTAAATCAAGAACTTGAAAAACCCCGACGCATAGATCCAGTTTTGCAGAATTACTACGAGCGCATGTCTGCGATGCTCATTGAGCTCAAAGAACTGGCCAGAGATGCAGCAGCTTATTCTGCGCATGAACTAGATCAAGCTCAACAACAAAAACTCTTACAGTGGCAAGACCAGCTCAATCATTGTTTACTGAAACACCGCGTTCAAAATGTAAATGAGTTGCGCCAAGTCTTTACAGATCTTTCTGCAAAGGTGAGTAACCTTCATGAGCTCGAACTAGAACTCAGCCGCTTAGACATCGTACTCGAAAAAGAAAAACTTGCGCTAACACAAGAGGCTCAGCAACTCCATGAGCTCAGGTTGAAAGGAGCGCCGTCAGTTAGTGAGCGTTTGCAAAAAATTCTGCATGGGCTGAAGCTACCACATACCACCCTCACTTTTGAATTAACACAATCAGAAAACTTGCAAAGCAACGGATTTACGCAAATTCAGTTGTTGTTTTCTGCCAATTTAGGGTATCAGCCTGTAGCTGTAGAAAAAGCAGCAAGTGGCGGAGAATTATCTAGACTGATGCTGGCCCTGCAACAAATGGTCTCTGAAAAGAAGGCTTTACCAACGATTATATTTGACGAAATAGACACCGGTGTATCTGGTGAAGTGGCCTTGAAAATGGCAAGTTTACTCCAAGAAATGTCCAAAAATGGACAGTGCTTGGCCATTACACATTTACCGCAAGTCGCAGCCAAAGCCGCGCATCATTTCAAAGTGAGTAAAGAAGTTTCGTCAGATCGCATGCTGACTTCCGTACACTTACTTCAATTAGAGGAACGCCGCCATGAAATTGCAAGGCTCATGAGTGGCGAACAAATCAGCGAGGCGGCCTTGCAACATGCCGACAACCTGCTTTCCAACTAGGCTCATGCTGACGCTTCCAGACAGCCCTTTCAATGAAAAAATAGAACACGGCAAACCCTTGCTTTTATTAGGAAGTTGTTTTTCAGATGAAATAGGCTCGCGTCTTCAGCAAAATGGCTTCGAAGCCCATGTGAATCCGGGCGGCACGCTCTTTCATCCTTTAGCCATTGCAAAGCTGCTCAGTTGGGTACTTGACGACAACCAGACATTGCGCACTTTTCCGAGAGCCGATGTTTGGCTCTCTTGGGATTTAGCCGGGAGTATCTATGCGATGTCTGAAGTTATGCTTCATGAAAAACTTGCGCAATTAAAAATACAACTGAGAAAGGCACTCCTTGAAAGCAGCCATTTGCTCATTACTTTTGGTAGTGCTTGGGCGTTTCGTTTACAAGAAGACCAAAAACTAGTGGCAAACTGCCACAAGCAGCCAAGCCAACTATTTAGCAAAGAGCAAACAACAGTTCAAACTATCGTCGAGTCTTGGAGGGCACTGATTCATTTGATCCAACAACACAATCCAACTATTTCTATTGTTTTTACGGTAAGTCCTGTGCGTCATGCAAAAGATGGCCTACATGAAAACAACCTCAGTAAAGCAAGGTTACTATTGGCTGTTGAAGCATTGGTTGATGCAACAAATTGTGCTTACTTTCCGGCCTATGAATTGGTACTTGATCAACTCAGAGATTATGCTTTTTTCAAGGAGGATGGCGTGCACCCCAATGAAAAAACAACAGCTCATGTTTGGGACTATTTCAAACGTAACTTTTGTAGTGACCAAACCCAACAAATATTAAAAGAATGGGAAGCCTTGCAGCAAGCGCTGCAACACAAGCTTTTGTATCCAGAGAGCCAAGAAGCACAACAACATAATGCAAGGTTGGCGCAAATGAAAACAGCTTTTAAAGAAAAGTATCCGAAATTTATTGCCACTCAGCTTTGAACTGTTCTAAGAACTCAAGCATGAATTCATGGCGTTGTTGCGCTATTTTTTTGGCGCTTTTCGTTTCCATCCGATCCTTGAGCAAAAGTAGTTTCTCATAAAAATGATTGATGGTATGCCCTTTGTCTTGGGCGTAGGCTTCTTTGCTTTGATGGAGGGTTGGCGCAATATCCGGATGATAAAGTGCCCTGTTTTTTGATCCGCCGTAAGCGAAGGCTCGAGCAATTCCGATGGCACCGATGGCGTCAAGGCGATCTGCATCCCGTACAATTTGCCCTTCGAGACTTGTTTGTTGGTCTGCGACGAGCGCGCCCTTATAACTCACGATAGCAATAACCTGGCAAACCTGTTCTTTGAGTTGATCGGGGCAATTCAGTTTTTCTAATAGTTCTTTGGCAACATTGGCACCAGCCTCAAAGTCGCCGCCGTTGTATTTGTGGTCTGAAATGTCGTGGAGAAGGGCCGCTAATTCAATGACGTGTGCATCGCCGCCTTCTTGTTTTTGGAGCAACATAGCCGTTCTTCTGACCCGATCAATATGCTGCCAATCGTGACTCCCTTCTTGGTCGTTAAATTGTGCCTTGACCGTGCTTTCTACTTGAGCAAGTAGTGCCTGCATTAGATTTTTTGAATCTTTTTTCTGGAAACTTCGCCATTGGAGATGACTTCCAAAATATAAGATCCTGAAATTAAGGATTGTAAATCAAGTTCTTGTTGCGTAAATTGCAGCACAATTTTGCCAGCAAGATCCAAAATCTGAATCATTTCTATTGCTGCTTGACTTTTTACAGTCATGAATTGTGAGGTAGGGTTTGGATACACTTGGAAATCAATTTGTTCAAGTACTTGAACACTTACAGGGTCATCTTTCACAACTTTGATGTCATCGAGGTATAAAATATAGTTGTCGATGCCACGAAGGACGAAAGCGATGTAAATTGTTGAATCGTTGTAGCCTTGCGTGCTTAAATTAACCGTTCTGCTGGTCCAGTCGAAGTTTTCTTCATTGACGTTTCCAATGGTGTCAGTAAATGCTGCAGGATCATTGGTGGTTGTGGAAAGTAAAACGAGGTAATCATCTGGGTAGGAGGGGTCATGTGATTTCGCTTCCCAGCTTAGGTAATTGCCGAAACTCCCGAGGCTAAGCGCGGGCGTAATGAGCCAACGGTTAGCGGTGTCGGCGTTCAAAAAATAAGAACTCACCGCAGCAACAGTGTCTTGCGCATTTTCAGGATCTGTTGTCGTGATCCAGCCGCTTGCAAATTGTTCAAAACCTACAGCTGGTGCTTGGTTGTCAAGATTGAGTAGGGTGTAGTTATTCGGGATGCCTGTCTGAAAAGTGGTATTCAAAAGCTCTGTTTGCGCAAAAGATTGAAAGGTGCAAAAGAGTAAGAGAAGAGGCAAGTAGCGTAAGTTCATATTGTAAAGATAATAAAAGAGTTAGTCTACGAGTGTAATGAGGATTTCATTGAACTCTTGATAAAAGACGTCGAACTCTTGTAGATGTTTCTTGAAGAAGGCTAAAATTTTTGGCCAGTCTGAGCGCTCATAGAAATTGCAGTCTTGGAGTGTCCAGCTAATGCGGCCAATTGTTTGCCCTTCTTTATTGACAAATTGTGGTTCCCAAGAAGTTTGAACGGACATATTGTTCTCTAGAACAACCTTTAATTCAGTGAGTTGTTCCCAGAAAATAGCTTGTATGCCTGGGTCCTTGAATTGAATGTCGTAACAAATTGAAGCAGTTCTGCCCTCACAAATCATGCGCAAGTAGGTATTCTTGACTTGTGTTGGATAACTCGCCCAATTGACGCGTTTTCCAGAAGCAGATAAGCAAGCACGCATATGAGCCTTGAACTCGGCCCAAAAAGCTTCATTCCAAGCCTTGCGTTCTTCTTTGGGTAGCATGAATTACTTGTTTCCTTTCGCGTGATCCGCTAAGAACTGTTGTAAACCGATGTCAGTTAATGGATGCTTCACCAAAGCCTTGATAGCAGATAATGGGCCAGTCATGACATCAGCTCCGATACTTGCACAATTGATGATATGCATCGGATGACGAACGGATGCCGCTAAAATTTCAGTGTCAAAAGCGTAGTTATCGTAAATCACACGGATTTGCTCGATGAGTTGTAAGCCGTCAGTAGAAACGTCATCTAGACGACCTAAAAATGGTGAAATGTAAGTTGCACCTGCTTTTGCTGCAACAAGTGCTTGGCCTGCTGAAAAGATCAGTGTGCAGTTCGTACGTATTCCTTTCTGAGAAAAATACTTAATGGCTTTAAGACCTTCTGCAAGCATAGGAATTTTAACGACAATATTTTTGTGTAAAGCCGCTAAAACTTCACCTTCTTTTACCATTCCTTCAAAATCGGTGGCAATCACTTCTGCACTTACAGGGCCGTCAACGATGTTGCAAATATTGATATAGTGTTGCAAAATATTTTCTTGACCAGTAATGCCTTCTTTGGCCATCAATGATGGGTTTGTAGTTACACCATCGAGAATTCCCATGTCGTGGGCTTCTTTGATTTCAGTAAGGTTTGCGGTGTCGATAAAAAATTTCATGGGTTTATTTTTTGCGGTTTTTAAGCATTTCTTGTTGTTGGCGTTGCATTTCTTCAAGACGCTCTTGGAAACGCGATTTTTTCTTGGCTTTCGGGTTGGCAGCACTATTGGCTTTTCTTTCAGCCATTTTGACTTTGAGTTTTTCTTCATCTACAAAGAATTGCTTGATACCAACCATCATGACAATTGAAAGTAAAGTAGAGATGAAGTAGTAGTAGCTCAGGCCTGCTGAGTAATTGTTAAAGAAGAAAATCATCATGAACGGGAAAATGTACATAATGACACGCATGTCAGGCATGCCTGGTTGCTGTGGTGTCTGCATATTCCCGCTATTCATGTAGGTGTAGGCTAGGGTAGTGCCTGCCATTAATAGTGTGAATAGAGAGACGTGGTCTCCGTAGAACGGAATATGGAATGAGAGGTCGAGGATGGAGTCAAAGGAACTGAGGTCTTCGGCCCATAAGAAGCCTTTTTGACGCAATTCAAAAGCTGCCGGGAAGAAACGGAACACCGCTAAAAGTATGGGCATTTGCAAGAGCATTGGCAAGCAACCGGCCAAAGGGCTCGCACCAGACTCTCGGTACAAAGACATCATTTCCATTTGCTTTTTCATGGCGTCTTCTTGCTTAGGGTATTTGGCATTAAGCGCGTCGACCTCTGGTTTGAGGATGCGCATTTTCACGGAGGAAACAAACATTTTCCACTGAACAGGTGCCAAAATTGTTTTGATGATGAGCGTGAGCACCAAAATTGCCCAGCCGATAGCCATGCCATTGTCTACGAGTAGGTTAAAGATAGGTTGAACCGCGTAAAGGTTAATCCAACGGAACAAGCCCCAACCAAAGTTCAAGATGTCGTCATAGCCGCTGTCGTAGCTTTTCAAAATTTCGTAATCATTAGGGCCAAAAAACCAATTAAAGCTCGCTTTATTATTTTGGAAATTCAAGGACATATTGGCACTATAGCCTTTTAAGTGCGTCCAGGCCTGCGGATGCCCTTCTTTAAAGTTTTGGATAAAGAATTTGGTGCCCTCTGCATTGAATGCTTTTTCTGGCTTCAAAATAGAGGAGAAGTAGCTTTGCTTAAATGCAACCCACTTGATATCTTCTTCAGCTGCTTTGGCTTCGCTACTTGTTTCTGAGAGGTAGTCTAGGCCGTTTTCAGCTTGCTCGAAACAAATAGTTGAAACGCGGCGTTGTTCACTGAACAAACGCTCTGTCTTTCTGAAGTCAGTTTCCCAATTGAGAATAGTGTTTTCTAAAATGAAACCTTTGTTGTCAAGGATTTCGATGTTGTAATCGAGGTCAAAACCTTTGTTGAGTGTGTAAGACTGGCGAATGGTGCCTTGTGGAAACTTGGCTTCATAAACAGCACTTGTTGGGTTACTGCTGACTAACTCAAACAAGTAATTGCTTGTGTAGATCTTACCGTTTTTAGTACTGAGCACCAATTGGTTAAATGCATCACCTTTTTTAAATAAACAAAGTGCCGCCTCTTTATTGGCCGCAAAGTCTTTGTATGACTTATATTTTTTGAGGTAGGCTGCTTCAACAATTCCACCTTTAGAATTGAGCGTTAAGCGCAATTGCTCGTTTTCGATGCTGGTTTCGGCTCCTTTTTTAACAACAAGTGAATTTGCAGTTGCTGGAATTGGCGCCACCGCAGTTTCTTTTTTTGCTTTTACCTTTGAAGCAGCTGCTTTTTGTTGTGTAGCTTCCTTTTTTTGAGCGGCTTTGATTTCAGCTTCAGAAGGCTGGTTCATGACTGAGAAAACAGTAATGATCAAGCCGATGAGCACGAGCCCTATGGTTGAATTGCGATCCATGAATTAATTGTTTTGATTTTTAAGTGCGGCCTTTACAAAACCAACAAAGAGTGGGTGAGGGGCGTCTACGGTACTTTTGTATTCTGGGTGAAACTGAACCCCAACAAACCAAGGATGCGTCGGAATTTCAACAACCTCAACAAGGCCTGTTTCTGGATTTTTTCCGGTGGCCATCATGCCTTGCGCTTCGTATTGCGTTAAAAATTCGTTGTTGAATTCATAGCGGTGGCGGTGGCGCTCAGTAATATTGATGGTTTGATACGCTTTGGCAGCGTTAGAATTTGGTTTGAGTTCACATTTGTAAGCGCCAAGTCTCATGGTGCCTCCCATGTTTGAAATGAGCTTTTGTTCTTCCATCATGGAAATAACTGGCGCTTTAGTTTGCTCGGACATCTCAGTAGAATGAGCGTCTGAAAGCCCAAGTACGTGGCGGGCAAATTCAATGACCGCAATTTGCATTCCTAGACAGATTCCTAAGAAAGGAATGTTGTTTTCACGGGCGTGTCGCACAGCGGCAATTTTGCCATCAATACCTCTAGAACCAAAGCCAGGCGCAACCAAAATACCATCTAGGCCAGCAAGTTGTTCAGAGACATTGTCTGAATCGATAGATTCAGAGTGAATCCAGTTGAGTTCTACTTTGGTTTCGTTGGCAACACCAGCATGGATAAAGGCCTCAGAAATAGATTTATAAGCATCTTTTAATTCGACGTACTTTCCAACTAAACCGATTTTCACGGTGTGTTTTGGATTTTTGAGGCGCTCAAGAAAGGACTTCCAGTTATCGAGTTTTGGAGCTTGTTTTCTAGATAGCCCTAATTTTTCTAAGACAACGGTATCTAGCTCTTCTGTTTGCATCAAGAGCGGAACGTCATAGATAGAGTCTGCATCGCGTGCTTCAATGACAGCGTTGACAGAAACATTACAAAATTTAGCAATTTTCTTTCTGAGACCGAGGTCGAGTTCGTGTTCGGTGCGGCAGCACAAAACATCGGGTTGCACACCCAACTCTAGTAATTGCTTCACAGAGTGCTGAGTTGGCTTTGTTTTGAGCTCACCAGCCGCAGATAAGTAGGGGACAAGTGTTAAATGAACAACGATGCAGTCGTTTTCGTGCTCCCAAAGCATTTGGCGCACCGCTTCTACATATGGTAGCGATTCAATGTCTCCGACAGTTCCTCCGATTTCAGTAATGACAATATCAAAGGTGCCATTCTTAGCAACGGCCTGAATGCGTTCTTTGATTTCGTCGGTGATGTGCGGAATAACTTGTACCGTTTTTCCTAGATAATCGCCACGACGTTCTTTTTCAATGACTGACTGATAAATACGGCCCGTTGTGACGTTGTTGGCCTGAGAAGTAGGAACGTTTAAGAAACGTTCGTAGTGCCCGAGGTCGAGGTCTGTTTCGGCACCGTCATCGGTGACAAAACACTCGCCGTGCTCATAAGGGTTGAGGGTTCCTGGATCGATATTGATATAAGGATCTAGTTTCTGAATGGTGGTGGTGTAACCACGTGCTTGTAAAAGTTTTGCTAACGACGCAGATATGATGCCTTTCCCTAAAGAAGAAGTCACACCCCCGGTTACAAAAACATACTTGGTTGAATTGGACATATAACGTTTGTAACTACGGGAAACAAAGGTAATACATTCATTGCCTTTGGCCTAACAATCTTGACAAATTGTTGATATGTTTATTTCTTTTCTTGCCAAGTAAAATAGTTACGCTGCTGTAGTGGTCTGTTTTCTTCGGGTGCTGTCAGCGGTTCAACTTCTTTCAGATATGACTGACAATCGGATGGCAATTGTTGATAGAGCTTGGTGCCTTCAGTTTTCCAAGCTAACATATCGTCGGAAACTTCCTTGATGATTTTAGCCGGATTGCCGACCACCAAACTTCTTGGAGGGATCTGCATCTTGGCGGGCACAAAGCAAAGTGCGCCAATTACTGAACCTGCGCCAACAATAACGTCGTCCATTAAAACGGCATTCATGCCAATCAGACAATTTTCTTCTAATATTCCACCATGAATAATGGCGCCGTGTCCAACGTGGGCACCAGCTTTTAAATGAACTGTTGTACCTGGGAACATATGGATCACACAATTTTCTTGAACGTTACAGCCGTCTTCAATAATGATTTGTCCCCAGTCACCGCGTAAAACTGCACCTGGGCCGATGTAAACATTTTCACCAATAATTACATTTCCAGTAACGTTGGCTTGTGGATGCACAAAGCTTGAGGGTTTAACAACTGGGATAAAACCGTTAAATGAGTAGATGGCCATGTTTATTGTTCGAGTTTATAAAATTAAAGATCTCTTGTTAATTAGAGTAGGAATTCTTTCATAATATAAGAACCTAAAATAAATCTTCAATTGATATGATTCTTAAATGCGAATCTTTACCTAGATATTCTATTTAACATAATATTAATTATATGACAATTCAACAATTATGTATTTGAAACGTTGTATATCTTTGCACTGTGTTTAGCACCGACCAACAAACCCTCCACGACCTCGAGTTTGAAGCCATTAAAAACTGGCTTGAAAAATTCTGTATTGGCCCTACAGCTTTGCAGCAGGTCAAAACGCTACAACCAAAGAATCAGTTTCAGGTTTTAAGACAAGAACTCAAAAGACTCCATGAGCTGCGTCAGGTTCGCGTACACGGCGAAAAATTTCCGTTGCTAGAATTTGAAGAACTCGAACAAGAAATCAAATTGCTAGGAATTCAGCGTTCCGTTATTTCGCTCGAAGGTTTCAGACGCATTTATCAAGCCTCAGAATTGGTCAACGCTGTGGTCTTGTTTTTTGAAAATTCTTTGTTTAAATATCCGCTGCTCGAACAACTGACTGAAGATGTTTATTATACAAAGGAAATCATCGAGCAAATTGATCAGGTTTTTGATCGCAACGGTCAAATCAAAGACGACGCCTCCACAGAGCTTTTTGATATCCGGGCCAGAATTCGGGTCTTGCGCAATCAGATAAATAAGAATTTCGACAAAGAACTAAGGCGCTATAACAAAGACAAAGTGCTGGCTGAAACGCTAGAAACCTTTGTGAATGAGCGTCGTGTATTAACGGTGCTGTCTACTTTCAAGCGCAAAGTTCCTGGCAATATCCATGGTTCGAGCAAAACAGGTAGCCTGACTTTTATTGAGCCTTTAGTGAATGTACCGCTCAATAATGAACTTGAGTTTTTATTTGACGACGAACGCAAAGAAATTCACCGCATTTTACAAGCGCTAACTGCGCTCATGGTGCAATACCGCCCATTGATTGGTGCTTATCAAATCTTGCTGACAAGAATCGATTTTTTAAACGCAAAATGTAAGCTGGCACTTGAAATGGAAGCTGTTTTGCCGGCCATTAATCAGCACCCAAGTTTTCAGCTCAAACAAGCGTATCACCCACTCTTGCGCAAAGCAAACAGTGCCGCTGGCAAGAGTACGTTTGCTCAAAATGTCAGCTTATTACAGAAGTCCAGAATGCTGGTTATTTCGGGGCCGAATGCGGGCGGAAAAAGTATTACACTAAAGACTATTGGCTTATTGCAACTCATGCTGCAAGCTGGCTTGTTGGTACCCGTTGCACCTGATAGTCAGATGTGTTTTTTCAAGCAAATTTATTCAGACATTGGAGATAATCAATCTATTGAAAATGAACTGAGTACATACTCTTACCGCTTGCAACGCATGAAGTTCTTTTTGGGCCGAGCAAATGCGCAAACACTCTTGTTGCTCGATGAATTTGGTACGGGCTCGGATCCTGAATTAGGAGCGGCCTTAGCTGAAGTGTTTTTTGAGCAAATGTATGCCTTGAAATCTTTTGCCGTCATTACCACGCATTATTCGAATATCAAGCTCAAGGCCGATGAATTGCCGCAAGCCTTTAATGGCTGCATGCTTTTTAATGAAAAAGACCTCTCCCCGCTTTATCAGTTCTCAAGTGGGCAACCAGGTAGCTCCTTTACTTTTGAGGTAGCGCAACTCAATGGCATTTCAAAAGAACTGATCAAAGAAGCCAAACTTCGTTTAGATCAGCAAAAAGTGAGGCTCGATAAACTATTGAGTAGCTTACAAAAAGAACGCAACCAGTTGTTGGCTCAAAACAAGCGCCTTGAAGAAGCGGCTAAAGCTGCTGAAAAAGCAGGACAGCAGCACGAACAGGAGATTCAAAAGCTTGTGCACAAACAAACACAGGTAACGCAAGTGCAAGAAAGTAGCCAGCGACAACTCCAAGCGGGCAAGAAAATGCTGGCATTTATTGAAAAATTCAACGTGAGTTCGCGTAAGAAAGATATCAATACCACTCTTTTTCAAGAGCTTACACAATACCTGTGGCTTGAAAAATCAAAGCAAACCATCAAGAAAAAGGCCCCTATCCCCGCTCCTACTCAAAAGCCCACCAAGAAAGAGGTGCAGCGCGCTGAAAAGTACGAGCAAGAACGAATTAAAGTGGGTACTCAGGTGCAATTGATCCAGACCAATCGCATTGGCATCGTAGAAGAAATGAAAGGCAAACAACTCTCTGTTATCTTTGGACAAGCTAGAATCAAGGTGAGCTTAGAAAAGCTTCGTTTCTTATCTGACTGAAAATTAACATCAGTTACACATGAATCCCCCTTAAATTGCGTAACTTTGCGCTCAATTTTTTAATTTATCATAGTAAAATGAGTAATACTGCACTTGGAAACCACATCTTGGTAGAGTTTATGAATTGTGATCCGCACGTTATGAACGATGTAGCGGCAATCGAACGCGACATGGTCGGAGCAGCCCGCAAGGCTGAAGCTACGGTCATCAATTCGACCTTTCACCATTTTTCTCCGTATGGTGTTTCTGGGGTGGTTGTCATTCAAGAAAGCCACCTTGCTATTCATACCTGGCCTGAATACGGCTATGCTGCAGTTGATGTATTTACTTGCGGTGACATGAATGCCTGGATCGCCTTTGACCACTTAAAAGAGTGTTTTGGCGCTAAGTCTTATTCTGCTATCGAAATGAAACGCGGTTCAGTAAACTTACTGACGCGCAATGATTTTGACATCACTACTGCTCGTGAAAAAGCAGCTGAGTGGCGCAATCCTGATTTTTACACACGCAACGTTTGGTTTACTGACAAAGACGAAGACCAAGCGCTTTCTTTGCGTTTTACCGGAGATGTTTTCTTTGATGTGCAATCACCATTTCAGCGTGTACGCATCTTAGAATCTACTAAATATGGAAAAATGTTGGCCCTTGACGACATGGTCATGACCACGATCAAAGACGAATTCCATTACCACGAAATGATTTCACACCCAAGTCTTTTCACCTTGCAGAACGCTAAAAACGTGTTGGTGATCGGCGGTGGAGACGGCGGTACGGTTCGCGAAGTATTGCGCCACAGCAACATTGAAAAAGTAACCATGGTTGAAATCGATGGCGAAGTGATCAAAGCGTGTAAAGAGCACCTTCCTGAAATCGCAGCAGCTTTTGACGACCCACGTTTAGAACTCATCGTTGACGACGGAATTGCGTTTGTTAAAAATGCACCAGATGCAGTTTACGACTTACTGATCGTTGACGGTTCTGATCCTGTTGGCCCTGCTGAAGGTTTATTTAGTGTAGATTTCTACCAAAATTGTTACCGCACCCTCAAGGCCGACGGTATTTTAGTAGCTCAGGGTGAATCACCTAAGTTCAACGAAAAAGCATTCTCAGAACTCAACCAAACCCTTCAATCAATTTTTGGTGCTAACAACGCACCAGTTGGTTTATTCTTCGTTCCTACCTACCCTACCGGTATGTGGTCTTTCCAATATGGCCTCAAAGGTTCTGTAGACCCAAGAAAAGTAACCAACACCGACGCCATCAAGTCGTTTGTTGCCGAGAAAGGCCTTCGCTACTACAACGAAGACATCCACTTCTCCACTTTCGCCTTGCCTAATTTTGTAAAGCAATTAATTCAAAAATAACATGCAAATTTCCCACAACAAGGTCGTCACCTTGACCTACAAGCTCTCTGATCACACAACCGGAGAACACATTGAAGAAACAACTCCGGAAAATGCCTTGACCTTCTTGTATGGTGTGGGTGGAATGATTCCTGAATTTGAAGAAAAACTCGCTGGCAAAACTGCTGGTGAACATTTTGATTTTCATATCGCCGCAGCTAATGCATACGGCGAACAAGATCCACAGCACATCGTGATGCTTCCTGCAAACATCTTCCATAACGAAGACGGACAGTTTGATGCAGCAATGTTTCAAGTAGGAAGTTTGGTGCCGATGTCTGATAGCGATGGCAATCAGTTGCGCGGTCGTATTTTAGAAATTACAGAAGAAACAGTTCAGATGGATTTCAATCATCCACTTGCCGGAACTGACCTTCATTTTGCAGGTACCATTCTTGAGGTTCGCGAAGCAGATCCTGAAGAGTTAGCGCATGGTCATGCGCATGGCCCACACGGTCATCAGCACTAAGCTGCAACATTTTACAGACTTCTTTGTTGAATTGCGTATATCGGTGTATTTCGGTATACGCAATTTTATTTTAGACCCATGGCTACAGTATTTGAAACCAGACTCATTGGCAATATCGGCAAAGACGCACACGTAAAAACGATGGAACGCGGCATCGTGGCAATTAACTTCCCGGTTGCCCACAATAAAAATTGGAAGGACAAAAAAACGGGGCAAATGCGCACCAAAACCACTTGGGTCAACTGCACCATCTGGAAACGCGAAGGATCCAACATGCGCATCATTGATTTTCTGACCCGAGGAACGCTTGTAGAAATTCTAGGTACCCCTTTCGCAAAAACCATTCAAGTCGAAGACGGCACTTCTCGTACAGAAATCCGCCTCAATGTTTCTAAAACAAACATCCTTCGACCTGCTAATCGCGATGATCAAGACGCCACAAACTTTTTTGACCACGAGGAAGAAGAAGATCAATACCAAACAAGCATTGATGATTTTTCTGTGGATAGCGATGATTTTGAATAACTTAGATCAAAGATGAAAAAAAAGTGATGAAATTTTTAAATAATTCACTTTTTGAATTCGAAAAATTACATATATTTGCATCCTCGAATTGAGACATTCCTCCTTAGCTCAGTTGGTTAGAGCATCTGACTGTTAATCAGAGGGTCG
>CAZPWB010000017.1:0-41279 GCA_964590425.1 uncultured Lishizhenia sp.
GCTTTATCTTCAAAAAAATCACGTCTAGCCGGCGAATGGGTCTTGAGTGCTAAAACATTAAATGGCGCAAATGTAATCGTTCCTGGATATTCAGAAACCCTGGTTATAGGAACAGACGGCTCATTTAGCGATACAGCTCGTTACTCGAATTTTGTAGGCACAGCGAAAGGTACTTGGACTTTCTCTGATGATAAATTGCAAGTGAACTTTGCAGCTACTTCTACAAACTTAATTTTTACTGTGAACGGCATCAATGCTTGGAACATTATTAAATTAGCCAAAGATGAAATTAAATTTGAACAAGTTGGTAGCAATAACAGTGTGACTGCCATGACATACGTTCCTAAAAACTAAAATCACATGAAGCGTTTAATTTTCACTTTTTCTTTGCTTGCACTCGGACTCAGTGCCTGTTCAAAATATACGGAAGGCCCGAACTTTTCCTTGGAGACAAAGAAGTCACGCGTATGCAATGACTGGAAACTGACAGATCACGTGCTCAATGGCAACAACATTTATAACGCTGCTGTTACCTCTAAAATGAGTATTGACAAAGATGGCACTTACTCCATGTCTAATTTCACCAACGAACTTGGTCAATTACAAGGAACTTATAGCCACGGTACCTGGAAGTTTGGTGAAGATGCCACAACGCTGTTTTTATATGCGGACACTACAACCATCAATCCTGTTCATGAGTATACCATCAAAGAATTGCGCAGCAAGCGCATGGTGCTCGAAGAAGAAATTTTTCAGACAGGTGACGTACACCGCGTGACTTTCTCTCAGCAATAATTGCCAAGGGTAGACAACTACAAAAAATATAAGTCATTAAAAAAGCGCCTCAAAAAGGCGCTTTTTTAATATTATATGATGTGTCAATGTGCACAGCGATGCTGGTTAGATCTCAGACAAATTTTGGATCCGTTTCCATTTGATGGCCACAAGCCTTGCAAGTTCGTAAATCCTCTGAACCGTAAAACTCTTTGAACCGCGGTAAGAAATCCTTTTCAATGTTCTCTAGCGCAAAACGATAGGTGTGTAAATGATGGTTGCATTTCTCGCAGAACCACATGAGGCCATCTTGCAGGTTGGTACCTGTTCTGACGCGTTCAATGACTAAACCAATGGTGTTTTCACCACGAGCAGGAGAGTGTGGAGTATTGGCAGGCAACAAGAACATTTCTCCTTGCTTGACAATGATATCTTTAGCTTTACCTTCGTGCTGTATGCGTACATTGACATCTCCTTCAATCTGATAAAATAACTCTTCACTTTCATTGTAATGGTAATCTTTGCGGGCGTTAGGGCCAGCAACTATCATAACAATAAAATCTCCAGCCTCTTTGTACAAGTTTTTGTTAGAAACCGGTGGCTTCAGCAAGTCTCGATTTTCATCGATCCATTTTTGGAGATTGAAAGGTGCCAACATAAGCTAAAGTTTAGGCGTTGAGAATACCTCTTGAAATTACGATTTTTTGTACTTCAGAAGTGCCTTCGTAAATCTGGGTGATTTTAGCATCGCGCATCATGCGTTCTACGTGGTATTCTTTTACAAAACCGTAACCGCCATGAATTTGAACAGCCTCAACCGTTTGTTCCATAGCTACTTTAGAAGCATAAAGCTTCGCCATAGCGCCAGATTGGTCATAATTACGGCCGGCGTCTTTGTCTTGTGCCGCTTTGTAAACGAGCAAACGCGCTGCTTCGATTTCTGTAGCCATATCGGCTAATTTGAAAGAAATAGCTTGGTGCTTGTAAATTTCTTTACCAAAAGCCTGGCGCTCTTTAGAGTAGGCTGTAGCCAATTCAAAAGCCCCAGCTGCAATTCCGAGTGCTTGTGATGCAATTCCGATACGACCACCAGAAAGCGTTTTCATAGCGAATTTGAATCCGAAACCATCTTCGCCAATGCGGTTTTCTTTTGGAACCTTAACATCATTGAATAAAAGTGTATGTGTATCACTTCCACGAATACCCATTTTATCTTCTTTTGCACCTACCACAAAACCGTCCATGCCACGCTCAACAATAAGTGCATTGATACCTTTATGACCCAATTCTGTATTGGTTTGGGCAATTACTAAATAAATTGAAGCCGAAGAACCATTGGTGATCCAGTTTTTAGTACCATTCAGTAAATAGTAGTCACCCATGTCGATGGCTGTGGTACGCTGTGAAGTGGCATCGGAACCGGCCTCTGGCTCTGACAAACAAAAGGCACCAATTTTTTCACCTTTAGCTAGCGGCACAAGGTACTTTTGTTTTTGTTCTTCGGTACCGAAATGTTCGAGACCCCAACAAACCAATGAATTATTTACTGACATACAAACAGAAGCGGATGCATCTACTTTAGAAATTTCTTCCATCGCCAAAACATATGAAAGCGTATCCATACCACTGCCTCCGTATTTTGGATCTACCATCATGCCCATAAAGCCAAGCTCGCCAAGTTGTTTGATTTCCTCAGCAGGAAATTTCTGTAGGTTATCTCTTTCAATCACGCCTGGCTTAAGGACGTTTTGCGCAAAATCGCGGGCAGCTTCCTTAACGGCTAGATGTTCTTCAGTGAGTTCAAAATTCATGTTGACTGATTTATAATTTTAATTTTGACAAAAATAAACGAATTCCCCTATTCTTGAAAGCAAAAGACCTGAATAATCTACAGCTCATCGGACTCATGTCGGGCACCTCTTTAGATGGCTTGGACATTACGCACGTAAAATTTCATTTTTCGAGTAGTCAAGATGTTGATTTTGAAATTCTTAATGCAAAAACAATTACCTATCCTCAAGTTCTTTTGGATCGTTTAAAAATGAGTGCCGAACTCAAAAGTTCGGACTTATTTCAGTTGCACCATGATCTCGGTTTGTATTATGCCAAATGCTTACAAGACTTTTTGCGCAGTACGGGTTGCAATTTAACTGAAATTGATGCGATTGCTTCACATGGGCAAACCATTTTCCACAGGCCAGACTTAGGTTATACCGTTCAAATTGGCTGCGGCGCAACGCTTAATTATCATACGGGGATTCCTGTCATTAATGATTTTCGCACACTTGATGTTGTGGCAGGGGGTCAAGGAGCGCCGTTGGTGCCAATTGGCGATGCTTTTCTTTTTGCCAATAAAGCTGATGGTTTTTTGAATTTAGGCGGTTTTGCGAATATTTCGACGCAACGCAATGAGATCCATCAAGCATTTGACATTGCCCCTGCAAATTTGCCACTAAATTACTGGATGCAGGAAATTGGTAAAACCTATGATGAAGACGGGCAACTCAGCCGTTCAGGTGAGGTTAATTCAGCCGTCTTGGAACAACTCTTGCGCCTACCCTACTTTGTGCAAAAAGGGCCAAAATCTTTAGGGACTGAATGGCTCAATGAGCAATACATGCCACTATTTACTGGTCTCGAATTAAAAGATAAACTCCGAACGCATACTGAGCTGTTAAGTGTGGTAAGTGGAGACATATTTAAAACACTGCAGCTCGATCAAATCTTGGCTACTGGTGGTGGCGCGTTTAATTCATTTCTGTTAGAACGCCTGGAGGCCAATTATGACGGAAAACTCATCCTACCAGAGAAAAACATCATTGAATTCAAGGAGGCACTCATCTTTGCTTTTTTAGGTGCGCGCTTTATTAGAAAAGAAACAACAACTATTGCAAGTGTCACAGGTGCACAACAAGCACTTTGTACCGGAACACTGCACGATTACCAAGGAATACTCAATAGATAAGAAATATTGGTAATTTTGCCCTGCTAGAAATAACAAAAAAGATGAAAGAACTACTCTCCAAATTTGAAAATAAAAGACCCGAAATCGTATTTGAATGGAAAGACCCAGAAACGGATGCGGAAGGTTGGGTAGTGATCAATTCACTACGTGGTGGCGCAGCAGGTGGTGGTACCAGAATGCGCGTTGGTCTTGACAAAAGAGAAGTAGAATCTTTAGCCAAAACAATGGAGGTCAAATTTACAGTTGCAGGCCCTGCCATTGGAGGAGCGAAGTCTGGAATCAATTTTGACCCGAAAGATCCGCGCAAAAAAGAAGTGCTCAAACGTTGGTTTGCAGCGGTATCTCCCCTATTAAAAACCTATTACGGCACGGGTGGAGACCTCAATGTAGACGAAATCCATGAAGTTATCCCGATGACTGAAGATTGCGGTGTTTGGCATCCACAAGAAGGTGTTTTCAACGGGCATTTTAAGCCAAACGACACCCAGAAAATCAACCGCATTGGACAACTTCAAAGAGGCGTGTCTAAGGTGCTCATTGATGAAAATTACAGCCCAAAACTAGATAACAAATACGTGGTAGCTGACATGATTACCGGTTACGGTGTCGCGTCTTCTATTCAGCATTATTATGCACTTTGGGGCGGTGACCTCAATGGAAAACGCGTTTTGGTACAAGGTTGGGGCAATGTAGGTTCAGCTGCTGCTTTTTATTTGGCACAGAAAGGGGCGAAAATTGTTGGTATTATCGACCGCGTTGGTGGTCTCATTTCACCAGATGGTCTTTCCTTCGAAGAAGTGAAGAACTTGTTTATCAATAAAAATGGCAATGAGTTAGCCGCTGCCAATATGCTCAGCTATGAAGAAACGAACGAAAAGTTTTGGTCTACTGCAGCTGATATTTTTATTCCGTGTGCAGGTAGTCGAATGATCAACGAAGCGCAACTTGATCAATTGTTGGCTGCTGGTGTCAGTATAATCTCTTCTGGAGCCAATGTGCCTTTTGCTGATCAAGAAATCTTTTTTGGACCAATTGCAGAAAAAGCTGATGCAAATTTGGCACTTATACCAGACTTTATTGCCAATTGCGGTATGGCTCGTGTATTTGCTTATCTCATGAGTTCTGACCTCAGTAATCTGGAAGATCAACTCATTTTTGAAGACGCCAGCCAGACGATATACCACGCACTGCAGAAGACACACGCGATTCATCCTGGGCAAACCGGAATTGCCAAAGCGGCATTTGAAATAGCACTCAAGCAACTCGTATAAAGACATGGAATTATCACTGGTACTTTTATTCATAGTAGGTTATGCCGCCATCTCTTTTGAGCATGTTCTGCGCATTGACAAATTGATACCAGCACTGCTCATGATGACCCTTTCTTGGGCGCTCATCGCTTTGAACTCCTCAGATATTCATCATACGTCCGAGTTGCTATTGCATCATTTTGGTAAAACCTCCGAAATCCTCATCTTCTTGATGGGAGCTATGGCTATTGTCGAAATGATCGATTATTTTGATGGTTTTAAGAGTGTGCAAGCACTGATTAAAGTAAAATCAGCTTACCAGCTATTAATTGTTGTTTCGGTCTTAGGTTTTGTTTTGTCTGCCATTATTGACAACCTAACTGCAACCATTGTTTTAATTTCGATTTTAAGAAAGATGGTCCCCGACAAAGAATTGCGCATGTGGATGGCTGGTTTTGTCATTATTGCAACAAATGCGGGCGGGGCTTGGTCTCCAATTGGCGATGTCACGACAACCATGTTGTGGATTGCAGGTAAAGTCAGTGCTATGAAGCTTATTGAACATATCTTTTTACCATCAGTGATCACTTTACTCATTCCGCTCTTGATTGCGAAAAGACTGAAAATTTTCAAACAAGAACTTCCCCAAAAGACAGTTCCCAAAAATTCCAAAACCTCAATTTTCATTTTGATAAGTGGCTTACTCTTGATCATCTTTGTTCCTGTTTTCAAAACGGTTACACACCTTCCACCTTATATGGGAATGATGTTTTCTCTAGCTGTATTTGCCATCATAGGAGAATTAGCGAGCAAAAGAGAACTCAATTTAAGTTCGATAAATGAGCGTAATCATGGCGGACATGTTGGGCCTACTTTAAAAGCGCTAAGTAAAATAGAAATGCCGTCTATCTTATTTTTCTTGGGTATCTTAATGACCGTAGCTGGTATGGAAAGCCTCGGAATGATTGAAAACCTAGGTGAAATTGTTTTGAATTCAGGGATTTCCAAAGAATTATATATCTCAATTTTAGGCATAGCATCAGCCGTTATAGATAATGTACCTTTGGTTGCAGCAAGTATTGGTATGTTTAAAGATGCCATGGATGCTGATACTTGGCACATGATTGCCTATACAGCCGGAACTGGCGGCTCGATTCTAATCATTGGTTCGGCAGCCGGTGTTGTGGCTATGGGCATGGAAAGTATTGGTTTTGGCTGGTATCTTAAAAGATTTTCTTTGCTGGCTTTAGCAGGTTATTTAGGGGGTGTTCTTACTTTTTTGTTACTTTGAGTCATGCCTAGTAACAACGCGTATAAAGAAGCTACTTCATGGTTGTTTTCGCGTTTCCCTTCCTATCAAAATATGGGCGCTAGTGCCTACAAACCAGGGCTAGAAAGAGTCGAGATCTTACTTGATAAACTTGAGCTCGATGTCAAAAAAATCCCAAGTATTCATATTGCCGGAACCAATGGCAAAGGGAGTACAGCCGCATTTTGTGCGAGTATGCTGCAAGAAACAGGCTTGCGTGTAGGGCTTTTTACTTCGCCTCATATTTTTGATTTTTCAGAGCGCATTCGCATCAATGGACAGGTAATTGATCAAGATTTTGTTGTCGAATTTTGTGAGCGCATTCAAAGCCAACTCCCTAATTTGGATGCTAGTTTTTTTGAACTCACTTTCGCGATGGCCTTGGCTTATTTTCAAGCAGCAAACTGTGACTGGATGGTCATTGAAACAGGGCTTGGAGGGCGCTTAGATGCAACCAATGTGATTTTACCGAAACTAAGTATCATTACTAATATTTCTTTGGATCATCAAGAATTTCTTGGCAACACCATTCAAGAAATTGCCTCGGAAAAAGCCGGGATCATGAAAAATAATGTGCCCGTTTTAATCGGAGAGAACAATCCTGAAACTTTGGGCCTTTTCATCTCAAGTGCAACCGCTACTGGGGCTCAGATTTATTTTTCAGAAGACTTTTCAGTACCAACATACCTTAGCGAAAGATACTCAGGATATACACTCAAAAACCTGCGCAATGCATATGCCGCTTTGCAAATACTCGGCATGACAGTTAAGCCTGAACAATTCAATACGGCACTTAAAAACCTAAAGAAAAACACGGGGCAATTTGGTCGTTTTGAACACCTACATGAGCAACCTCTGGTTATTGCAGATGTTTCACATAATATAGATGGGATCCTAGCTACACTTCCCATGATCCAAGAAAAGTTAAAAGGTGAATTATACATCCTCTACGGGGCTGCCAAAGACAAGAATGCACGCGAAATCCTAGACCTTTTTCCTAAAAATGCAAAAGTTGCGGCCTGTACATTTCAAAACCTGAGAAGCAAAACAAAAGAAGATTGGCAAGAACTCGGCATCGAAAAAATATATACCGATATCAACTTTGCAAAAGATAACATCCAGCGTCAGATGCACCCAAATGACCTACTTTGGATAACGGGAAGCTTTTTTTTAATAGCAGACCTCAAAAAAGAATAAGAATTTTAAAGTATCTTTGCCTAGATGGAAAAGCAAGTCATACTCAATGCAACCCAGCTCGATCTGACGCTCAAAAGGCTTGCCCATGAACTTGTTGAAACTCACCACGATTTCCAGAATTCTGTTTTAATTGGTCTGCAACCACGTGGCATCCATGTGGCCGCGCGCATCAAAGCTCAATTAGAAGACATTCTTGGTCATTCCGTACAGGCAGGTTCTCTTGATATCACTTTTCACCGCGATGATTTTCGCCGTCGAGAAACCCCGCTCTTACCTAGCGTCACCAATATCGATTTCTCAATAGAAAACAAGCGCATCATTCTACTAGACGACGTTCTTTTTACAGGACGTACCATTCGTGCTGGACTCGATGCCTTGCTTACTTTTGGTCGCCCTTCTCAGGTTCAATTACTCACCATCATTGACCGTCGTTACAGCCGTGACCTCCCAATTCAGGCCGATTACGTCGGAAAAACTGTAGACACCTTGGCCTCTGAAAGAGTTGCTGTAGAATGGAAAGAAACCGAAGGTGCCGATTGCGTATTATTATTTACAAAAGAAGGAAATGAAACAGCTCAGCGTTGATCACCTTACTGGCATCATTGACCTCAGCCGTCAAGATATCGAACTGATACTCGATACTGCATCGCGTTTTAAAGAAGTGATCAACCGTCCCATCAAAAAGGTTCCTTCCTTGCGCGACATCACGATCGCCAATGTCTTTTTCGAGAATTCTACCCGCACCCGCTTATCTTTTGAATTGGCCGAAAAACGCCTATCAGCAGACGTCGTAAATTTCAGTGCAGCTGGCTCATCAGTGAAAAAAGGTGAAACTTTAGTAGATACCGTCAATAACATTTTGGCCATGAAGGTCGATATGGTTGTCATGCGCCACCCAAACCCGGGTGCTGCCAAATTTCTTTCTCAAAAGATCAAAGCAAGAGTCGTCAATGCTGGCGACGGTACACACGAACACCCTACTCAAGCACTGCTCGATGCTTTTTCAATTCGTGAAAAACTCGGAAGTGTCGAAGGAAAAAAAGTAGTTATTGTCGGCGATATCTTGCACTCCAGAGTTGCGCTCAGCAATATTTATTGCCTTCAAAAATTAGGTGCCGAAGTTATGGTTTGTGGCCCGAGCACCCTTATTCCTAAATACATCTCTGAACTTGGCGTTCTCGTTTCACATAATCTCAGAGAAGCACTAGAATGGTGCGATGTCGCTAATATGTTGCGCATCCAGCTTGAAAGACAAGACATCAAGTTCTTCCCTTCTTTACGCGAATACGCTGCGCTCTTTGGGCTTAACAAAGAACTCCTAGACAGCTTATCAAAAGAAATTATCGTGATGCACCCGGGGCCAATCAACCGTGGTGTTGAAATCACAAGTGATGTGGCAGATTCAAAGCAAAGTATCATATTAGACCAAGTTGAAAATGGTGTTGCCGTTCGTATGGCGGTAATTTATTTGCTCGCAGCCAAAATCGAAAGATAATTTTTCTACTTTTGAGTAAATCATTGTCAATGAATTTTACGGTAGACCCTCAGGGTGAAATTGTTATTGTCACAAGTGAGGTTGAAAAACTCGATGCGAGCAATGCGCCAGAACTCAAAGCGCATTTTCTGCAGCTCAATAAAGTGGGCACCAATTTCATAGTCCTAGACCTCAGCAAAACCAAATACTGCGATTCCTCGGGTTTATCTGCTGTGCTCATTGCCAATCGGCTTTGTAAAGACACCAATGGTAGTTTTGCGCTTAGCGGCCTACAACCAAGTGTTCAGAAATTGGTTGAAATTGCCCAACTTGACAAAGTACTCAATATTGGTCATTCTAAAAACGACGCCCTAGACTTACTAGCCAAGTGAGTTTCGAACTTCATATTTTAGGTTCTGGCGCCGCATTGCCTACCGGAAAACGAAATGCCAGTGCACAATACATCAATTGCAATGAGCGCTACATCTTAATTGATTGCGCCGAAGGTACCCAACAGCAGCTGCGTAAATTTGGTCTCAAACTCCAAAAAATTCAGTACATCCTGATTTCTCATTTGCACGGCGATCATTTTTTTGGTCTACCGGGCTTACTCTCCACGATGCACTTGCTTGGCCGAGATAAACGCCTTGATATTTTTGGCCCTCCAGGTCTCGAAAGTTTAATCAAGAATATGCTTGAAGCTGGTGGACACCCTATTCAATTCAACCTCATCTTTCAAGAATTAGTCCCTGGGCAAAAGACCCTTATTTTTGAAGACCGCCTCCTACAAATTGAAGCCTTTGCACTCAAACACCGCATCCCCACTTTAGGATATCGTATTTCAGAAAAACCAAAGCCGTTGAACCTAGATAAAGCCGCTATTGCAAAAGCTGCCTTGCTCATTGAAGATCTTCCTAAATTAAAAGCTGGCCAAAATATTGAAAGAGATGGTAAAATCTATCAGTTCGAAGATTACACCTTGCCCGCTGTTCCGAGTTACAGTTATGCTTATTGCTCAGACACTAAACCTTCTCCGAGTTATTTAGAAGCCATTGAAAACTGTGATCTTATATATCATGAAGCAACATTTACTGAACAGCACAAAGAACGCGCAAAAAGCACCTTTCACTCTACCGCTCAACAAGCAGCCATGCAAGCTAAATCTGCGGGTTGTAAATACTTGATTTTAGGGCATTTTTCTTCGAGATACGACGACACCCAACAACACCTGCATGAAGCTAAAACAATTCATGACAACGTCGTGGCCGCAGAGGATGGCATGCACATTGTATTTGGTGCGTGGTCAGATTATTTTTGAGCGCGCTTGTAAAAAATCACGGCAATTACTGCAAAAATAAGATTGGGCATCCAGACAGCTAAAAAAGTCGATAGCCCAACTTTTATAGCCGCAACCGTTAGCATTTTCATGGCAAAGATGTAAACGAATACAAAGGCCAAGCCAATGGCTATATTGATGCCAATACCGCCCCGCTTCTTCTGAGAAGCCACCGAAACACCAATGATGGTTAAGATATAGGTAGCAAATGGAAAAGCTGTGCGGGTATACAATTCAATTTCAAACTCCGGGACCAATTTAGAGCCTTTGATTTTTTCGCGCTCAATAGCCGTTTTTAACTCGGAAAAAGTAAGTGCTTGTGCCGCATTGTCTCTTTGCGCCATTTCATCGATGCGGTAGGTAAATGTGGTGTCTTTAGACCGTCCATGAATGAGTTTTCCTTTCGGAAACTGATAGTCTTTTTCGTAGTAATCAGTGAGCTTCCATTGATTGGTGCCCGGTTTATTTTCTGCAAAACGGGCTCTTAAGAAATAAATGGGTTCTTGGTCTTTGGACCATTTCTGAATGGTGAGGTCGTGAATGCGCTGATCTTGACCAGAAAAGTTTGAAAAATATACAAGTTCATTTCCGGGGTATTCTGCCTGATAGTTATCTACAGTCAGGACGTCTCGGTAGTATTTTTCTTCAAAGGCCAAGCGCACTTTGTTTGTTCTGGGTACGATAAAGTGATTGAGAATCAGCGATAAGATGGTTAGGATTGTAGCTCCAATAAAATAAGGTCTTAAAAACCGAGAAACCGGCCTACCGGAAAACCAAATCGGAATGATTTCTGTATCCTGCGCCATTTTTGCTGTAAACCAAATGACGGATAGAAAAATAATCATAGAGGAGAAGGTATTTCCGTAATAAAGCACAAACGTCACATAGTACTTGAAAAATATGTCGTTCAGTGGAGCCTTATTTGAGATAAACTCACTGAGCTTTTCGGAAATATCAAAAACGACCGACAATAGCATGATCAAGCCCAGCATGAAAAAGAACGTGCCGAGAAATTTCTTGATGATATAGCGGTCTATCCGTTTGAGCATTTTATAAGCGCTGTCCGAGTTTTGGTACAACTTGGTTTTTCCAGGTCATGAATTCACCGCTGGCAATCTTTTCTCGGGCCATGCGCATGAGTTCTAGATAAAAGGCGAGATTATGGATAGTAGCAATTTGTAAACCAAGGTATTCCCCAGTTTTAATGAGGTGTCTGAGATAAGCTTTTGTATACACTTGATCTACCCAAACTGAACTAGATGGGTCAAGGGCAGTAAAATCTTTGGCCCACTTTTCATTTTTGATATTAATGGTACCTTCCCAAGTATATAACAATCCATGACGCGCATTGCGACTCGGCATCACGCAGTCAAACATGTCTACCCCAAGAGCAATACACTCGAGTAAGTTGGTTGGCGTACCAACTCCCATTAAATATCTTGGTTTATCTTTTGGCAGGATATTACAGACTAGATCTGTCATTTCATAGAGGTCTTCGTCTGGCTCGCCAACAGACAAACCACCAATGGCATTACCAACGGCATCAAAAGATGCAATGGCGTGTGCTGACGCTTCTCTTAAGTCTTTGTAGGTGCTGCCTTGTACAATCGGAAAAAGTGCCTGTTCATATCCATATTTGGGCTCAGATTCATTCATGGCAGTGAAACAACGTTGCAACCAACGATGTGTTAAGTGCATAGATCTTTTGGCGTAATTGTAATCACATGGGTATGGCGTGCACTCGTCAAAAGCCATGATGATATCGGCGCCAATACTGCGTTGAATTTCAATAGCGCATTCAGGCGTGAAAAAATGATAACTACCATCAATATGAGATTGAAATTTAACCCCTTCCTCTTGAATTTTTCTGGAGCCCGACAACGAATAAACTTGATAGCCACCGCTGTCCGTAAGAATGGGGCGTTCCCAACCAATAAACTGATGCAAACCTCCCGCTGCCTCTAGCACCTCTGTGCCTGGGCGCAAAAACAAATGATACGTATTTCCTAGTATAATTTGTGCCTTGATGTCTTCGCGGAGCTCTTGTTGGTGCACTCCTTTTACTGAACCCACTGTTCCGACTGGCATAAAAATTGGTGTTTCAATGGTGCCATGGGCTGTGTGGAGCCTTCCTAAGCGTGCTTTTGAGTGAGGATCTTGGTGTAAAAGGTCAAAGTGCATAAAAATGTTGAAAAATACCTAAGGCAAAGATACGGGTATTTGATTTGACTGAACATCTTTGTACTCTACAGATGGAACTCATACCAAATTTTAATTTAGATTACTGGACGCTCTTGTTTGTGTTGCTCTGCTTATTTGCAGCCATTCAACTATTTTATACCTTTCAGTTTTATGCTCGCTGGGCTTTTTACAAGAAGAAGCAAAACGCCAATCAGCAAGCACTACCCCCTGTTTCTGTGATCATTGCAGCGCGCAATGAATCTGACAACCTCTACGAGAATTTACCACATATATTGTGTCAAGACTACCCAGATTTTGAAGTCATCGTGGTCAATAACCAAAGTATCGACGACAGCAACTGGATTTTAATTGCCTTCGCCAGACAATTCCCAAGACTCAAAGTCGTTGAACTCAGCAAAAGCCCCCACCTACGCCCTGGTAAAAAACTTCCAATTACCCTTGCCATTAAGGCAGCCAAACACGAGCATTTTGTACTGACCGACGCCGATTGCAAACCAACTTCAAGTTCTTGGTTAAAAGACATGATGTCGGCAACTGCTTACCAGCAAGAACTAGTGATTGGTTATAGCCCTTTTTCAAAAGAAAAAGGATTTTTAAACCGTTTGGTTAGATACGATAACACCTGGATGTCAGCTTCTTCGTTTGCCTATGCGCTCGGCAATATGGCCTACAAAGCCAATGGTCGCAATTTGGCCTATAGCAAACAACTTTTTCAAAAAACCAATGGTTTTAAAAATCATTATGCCCTGATTCCTGGAGATGACGACCTCTTTTTAAATGATGCGATCCGCTTTACCAAACCAGCATTGTGCACTGAACCAAGTTCTTTTGTCCATGCGCATGCCCCAAAAACCTGGAGTGCTTGGCTCAGACAGAAGTCTAAACACCATGCTACGGCTGCCCGTTATAGCTTTATCAAAAGACTATTGTTAGGAATCTATCCGAGTAGTGTGCTTTTACTATGGATTTCTTTTGTTGCTTTGTTGTTCAATAAAGCATTTCTGCCATTAAATGCAGGGATCTTTCTTGGCACACTGGTCATCAAATGGTGGATGCAGGGTCGTGGCTTGAATAAACTTGGTGAAAGAAAACTCGCCTTGTTTTTTCCTTTCTGGGACCTCTTGCACAGCATCTTGATGCCTGTCATTTATTACATATCCGAAAGGCAAAAGTATTACCGATGGTAGAAAACGAGCACTTATCAGAAAAAGCTAAACAAGACCTTCATCTGGTGACGGCAGCCAAAAGTGGTAGCCAAAGTGCCTACGCTGAGCTCATGGATCGTTACCGCGATTCAATTTATTTTATGATGCTCAAGATGGTTAAAAATCAAGATGATGCCGACGACCTCACTATCGAAGCATTCGGTAAGGCATTTGCTCGTCTTGATCAATATTCTCCAAGTTTTGCTTTTAGCACCTGGCTATTCAAAATCGCGTCCAATAACTGTATTGACTTCATTCGTAAAAAACGCATTGAGGTCACTTCTATTGACCGCGGCATTACAACTAATGATGGCGAGCGCATGCGCATCGATGCCAAATCCCAGACCCTAAACCCTGAGGAAAGCATTATTCATGGCCAACGTTTAGTTCATATGCGCTTGCTGGTAAGTAAACTCAAGCCAAAGTACCGTGAACTTGTCGAAAAACGCTATTTCGAAGAGAAAAGCTACGAAGAAATTGCTGAGGAAATGAACCTACCTTTAGGAACTGTTAAAGCTCAACTTTTCAGAGCGCGTGATTTCTTAGCTGCCATGATGGAACAAACCAAAGACAGCATTTAATGGAGCTTATTGAGCGCTATTTTCCTGATTTAAGTCCCGAACAAAAAGCACAATTTGCTCTGCTTCCTGCGCTTTATGAGCATTGGAATGCACAAATCAATGTGATTTCCAGAAAAGACACAGATCATTTTGTGGAACGGCACGTCTTACATTCTTTGGCCATTGCCAAAATACAAAGTTTCTTGCCTGGTAGTTCTGTTTTGGACATTGGTACAGGTGGAGGTTTTCCAGGTGTTCCTTTAGCCATCTTGTTTCCTGAAGTCGAATTTCATTTGGTGGACTCTATCGGTAAAAAAATCAAGGTTGTTACAGAAGTTGCTAATAGTTTGGGACTGAAAAATGTGCGTGCAAGTCATTTAAGAGCTGAACAAATCAAAGAGCGCTATGACTTTATTGTGAGTAGAGCCGTCACACAAATGCCTGTGTTTCTGACATGGGTAAAAGGTAAAAGCAAGCCAAAGAATTTACACGAGCACAAGAATGGTATACTTTACCTAAAAGGCGGTGATTTAACTGAAGAATTGGCGGGTTTGAAATACCCCATCAAGCGCTATCAGATTGCAGATTTCTTCAATGAAGAATTCTTTGAAACCAAGCAAGTGGTTTACGTTCAATTGGTTCCATAATAAGACAGATTGATAAGCACTAAAGCTTGTATAAAAGAGCCGCCGCATAGGCTTTGATTGCCCTTTTTTCACCAAAAGAATCTACTTTTTCGTGGGTGGTTGCTTTGATACTGATGTCTTCAGTTTCTATTTGCAAAATATCAGCAATGATATGCTGCATTTCAGGAATGTGAGGGTTGACCTTTGGCGTTTCTAAGATGACGGTAGCATCGAGGTTCACTATTCCGTAGCCCCGCTTTTGAATGAGTTCAAAAACACGTTTTAATAGAATTTTAGAGTCAATGCCCTTGTACTGCGGGTCTTGATCTGAAAAATGAAAACCGATATCACGGAGCGCTAATGCACCTAGAAGCGCATCACAGATGGCATGTAATAGTACATCTGCATCAGAATGACCAACTGCTCCGAAGGGCGCTTCAAGTTGCTTACCGCCAATCCAAAGCTGATAACCTGGTGCTAACTGATGAACATCGACACCGTATCCGATTCTGATATTGGGCTTCATGCTTAGTTTCCTCCGAGGTTCAAACGCAAGGTAAAACGGAGTGTATTAGCTAAAGGGCTCTGACGTCCGTTCAACGAGGCTAAATAAGAGAAATCAATGGCAAACATATTGTATTTCAAAGATGCACCTAAATTGAGAAACTGACGATTACCTTTGTTTCTATTCTCGTAAAAAACACCACCTCTGAGTGCTAAAACATCGCTATACCACCATTCTACACCTGCTGCAATATTGATTTCGGCGAGCTCTTCTTTCAAGCGCGTACCTTTGACTATTTCGTAGCTACCATCAGCTAATTGAATAAAATCACCGTTTTCATCTTTGGCCAAGACTCCAGGTGCATCATAGAAAGATTGCAACATGGATTGGATTACACCAACATCGCCATCCATTCCAGCTAACATGACGTACTCGCCGTTAATCAGTTGATAATACGCAGGTGTTGGCACAAGTAATCTTTGGAGATCCAAAGAGAAAGTAACTTTGTTGTATTCGTCAAACTCGGCTAGGAAACTGTTTCCGATTTTAAGATTCATCGGTATGAAATCTCTTCTGGATAATTCAGAATAAGCCACTTTATTTCCGATGTTGTTAATGGTAAGGCCAAAAGTATAGATACCGTCCGTATTACCAAGCTTAGCGTCGTCGTTGTAATAACTAAATGAAAGGTCTGAAGCACCAACCACACCCGGTTTTGTATTGACACCAGCAACAGTTAAACCACCAGTTAAATTAGAATAGGCGAATTTACCATTGACACCAATACTGAACTTTTCCGCCAATTTAAAAGCGTATGCACCCGTCAGTTCAAATTCACTTGGTTTGTCCTCGCGAAGTACGTCGCCATTGATATCTGTAAAAGTAATTTCACCGAGGCTGAAAAAACGTAATGCACCTCCAATGCTATGCACTTTGTTAATTTGCTTGTAGCCGGCCAGGTAAGACAAATGAATGTCGTTAGTGAGTTGTCGTAACCAAGGCGTGTAAGACAAACTTGCTTCGGATTTTTGCTTGGCAAAACTCAGCATGGAAGTATTCCAATAAATGGAAGTTGAACTCGCGCTGAGTGCCGTTCCGGCATCGCCCATGCCGCCTGCGCGAGAGTCTGGGGTAATCGCCAGAAAAGGCAACGAAGTTGTGATCGTATTAAGCTGTAAATCGTTGTCACTGACACCAGAACCACCAGTAGGTTGGGCAAAGGCATAAAACGATACGGCAAAAACACCGCAGATCAATTGAATAGATTGGGAAAAGATTCTTTTCATAGGAGAGGTAAAGATAGGAAATTTCTATTTTATCAAGACAAGTTTTTCTGTTTGCTCTGCAAAGGCGCCATCAGGAGTTTGTATACTAAGGCGATACAAGTATGTGCCTCGTGCCAATTCATCTCCAAAATCATCGCGTCCATCCCAAAAGATACCTGAAACCCTGAAGCCAGCAGTAGGCACTTCTTGTTGAATCGTCTTCACCAAACGACCTGCAACCGTAAAAATCTGCACCTGTACATCTAAGCTCGAGCAAGATTGATTGTGTTCAAACATGAACTCTGTTCGTGTAGTGAAAGGATTAGGGTAATTGAGCACATGTTGTAAGGTCGGGGTTTCTTTTTGTTGTACCACAAAGTCGATTTGGGCCGTGTTTGAATTATTGTTAACATCCCATACCTTCAAGGCCAGGGTGTGTTTTCCTGGAGCGAGGTCCTTGAACTGATAGCGCACCTCTCCAGCCTGATAAGAGTTCAAATTTGCTGTGTAAAAATCATTCAATATAAATGGTTGCGCCGTTTGACCATCGAGAATCGCTACGATATCATGGCCAATGCCATTACCAACCGTATTGACACCATTATCGTCCTGAATCTTTGCCAAAAGCACGGGGTTTTCATCAGTAATGGAGCCATTCACAAAACCCTCTTGATTCATAAACAAGGAAATTTCTGGTCCTTGAGCATCTTGCACCCCATTGGGATCAATACCTCCCACATAAAAACTGGTATCAAAGCCTTGCGCATCAAAAACACTATTGTGACCATAATAACTAATTTTACCGAAATCCATATTCAAGGCAATATCTTTCGGTACGACAAATTCAAAATCGAAGTAACCATTCACAATACTCGATTGTCCGCGATATATTTTATTGGTTTGTTGCTCAAATTGAATTTGCGGCGATTC
The DNA here is from genome assembly GCA_964590425.1 of uncultured Lishizhenia sp. Classification (GTDB taxonomy): domain Bacteria; phylum Bacteroidota; class Bacteroidia; order Flavobacteriales_D; family Crocinitomicaceae; genus UBA952. The sequence goes on from CAZPWB010000017.1 coordinate 17,599, forward strand.
TTCGTCTTGGGCAAGCGTATTCTGAAGTTTTGGTTTGTCGAAAATTGTTGGTGTTAAGATTCCATTCCAAGTCGTCAAAATGTTTCCGTTGTAATCTTCAATATGGCCTTTAATGCGGGCCTTTGACAAAGCACGTAAAGTATCCATTTGAACCGCCGGATTTTGTCCGTTGATGCTATCTGTAACAATCCTATAACGCGGCAAAGCCAAACGCAAGGCAGGATCACCGATTAAAGTAAAGCTGCGCTTATTAGAAGAACTTGCCGAAGCTGCGTTTTTTGTGCGTCTGGATAACTCACCAAATTCATAAGCTGACCCGTCAGGGTAACGGTTGAAAATTCGCTCCATAAGTTCAATACCTACCGTAGTATTGATCCCGATATAAACTGCACGTGTTGTGGTAAGCATGGCAACTGCACCTCCTGTCGGGTTTAGGAAGACCAATTCCCCCGCTGAAACTCTTTCTGGGTCATCGAAACGCGTAAATTCACAAGTCGCCGAAACAAATAATGGCAAGGCATTAATATTGCTCCAGGAGTTGATTTGATCAATAGACACAACTCTTTCATCAGCAAGGCCAGCTTCGCCACCATGACCAATATAGTTGGCCACTAAAACACCGCGTTGTATATTGGCATCTATGGCACTGACCATTGCCGGAAAGCGCTCACCACCTGCAGTGACTACCTTCGGGTAAGAATCCATGTATGCCTTATTGAAATTAATCTCAGGATTAGATTGCTTGGCAATGCTGTATTGTACTTCTGCGTCAATTTCTACAAAGCGTCCGTCATCTCTATTATCTGCCATTAATAAATATTGTAAGCGCCAGTCTCCAAAAGTTTTGTCTGTTTGAGTATTCATGCAACAAGAACTTCCTACAGGATAAAAGTCAGAACCGTTTTTCATGTAGTGCTCAATTTTATCAACTATCTGCTTAGCTTGAAGGTTGGTACTACTAATGATTCGCCCAACACCTATATCCATAATATCGCTAGCGCCTATAGCTTCATTGTCATCAAGCATGCCAAAGAAATCATCTACCACCATCGCCTCAATCAAGTTTTCACTGCTAGCTGTTTGATAAGTTACAATAAAGTTGTTGTTATTTGCAACCCTATTTTTCGGGTCAAAAGTGCCGTCTCCAAAAAGCAAAAGATATTTTGGTTTCGTATTTGGATCATTGGCTAATGCACGGTCATAGAACATTTTCACAAAACGACGAATTGCCCCAGGATCTTGCATCCCTGAACTGAACTCGTTGTAAATTGCTTGTGGCTGAATGACATGAACTGTTAAGCCATTCGCACGGTGTAAATCTGCCAAACGATTTGCTTGCGCTAAAAAATCAGGATGCGACACCATAAGATAATCTGCCTGCGCTAGACCGTGAAGGTCTTGAAAAGAAACCGGCCCAATATTCTCTGGAGTAAAAAAGGCTGTTCCTGAACCGGCTACAAATTCCTTGTAACCTACATTGGTATTAAAGCTAAGGAGGCCTGAAGCAAATTGCTTTGGCATCAGTAATGGTTGATGCTTATCAGAAATATCCCATACAAAAGTACTCTGGGTTGCACCACTAATTTGGTATGCTACCACACCTGTAGTCATGGACCAAGAACCTACCCGAAAATTCATTTGATTACCAACCATGACTAAATTTCTTTTTGCGTGTAAAAGAATTCGATCTAGGTTGGTTACGACATTCGGATTCAAGCGGTCTATTTCAATCGTTAAACTTAAATTTGCTGTAGGCGTAGAATCATTACACTGTAATATTCCTCTTTGAAAATAGGAACTTGAAAAAGGCATTGAGGTCTGTCCAAGAATTGTTGAGCCTTTTTTAAGTTTAAACAAGTTGCCAGAAGAACGTGAATTAGACGCAAAACTTACTTGTAGTTTAACAGGCTCATTGACAATATTCGGAATACTAAAATTAAAGTTTTGTGTCAATTCGACATCAAATTCTTCACCATACCAACGCTGCCCGCCAGAAACCAAATTAACCAAATCATTTTCATAAACATCTCTATAAGTATACGTCGTAATAGTAGTGTCTGCAGGCGCATCAATTACAGCTGCCTGGCTAATTCTTAATGGTGCTACATCTGAACCGATATAAATAAAGTAATAAGATGAGTCTGAATACGGATGACGTGTTTGATTGAATAAACCACCTGCTACTGGATTCCAACGATGCGGGCCCCAACCGTAAAAAAGCACATAATCATTGTCATTAAACACACCGTCATTTTCACCTATAATTTGAATGGCGTTCTGTGCAAGATCATCAGTAAAAGGAACTGAATTCAACTCGGCAATGACCCCTTCACCGTTGCCGAACACATGTAAATGTTGAGGGTTTAAATTAGCTATGTTTATACCGCAAGACGCTAAAAAGTTTTTGTCTAGTTTGTATATTCCATCACGGTTAATGGCAATTCTGTACCATTTACCACTTGTAGTTCCTAAAATTGAATTGGCCGCGTAATCTTTCGTATTCAAACTTGTTTGCGCCTGAACTACAATATCAAAAGAAAGCAATCTTTCCAAAATGCCATTTCTTGAGCGCACACCAATACCATACACAGAAAGCAGTGGCTTACCCGATTCACTAACAATTTTGGCTTCTATTTCAAAATCAGCGGCAAATTGAACCTCTAATTGGGCAAACTTTTGTACTTCATGAGATGGAACTAATTCATACTTAAAATTAAGTATTTGTACGGTACCACTCTTTGATTTATTCTCTTGTTGGATTGCAAAAAATGGCTTGTTCAAGTCAAGGCCAAATCCTTTGACTACTTCAACTTGTGTGGAATAATCCCCGTTCTTTGCAAGGGTGGAATCAGCCCAATCAAGCACAAAATTTTGTACTTGAGCATTGAGTAACATTGACCAAGAAAAACAAAGAAATAAAAAAGAGAGTTTAAAATAATTCATGAAACTTGCAGTTTTAAGCGCTAGAAAAACGTCAATTTATTTATTTTATTTGAATAAATATTCGATATTTGTAACCTTTGAAACCTAAATCTCGTTTAGATTGTTCGTGCTAAAACCAACTTTCGTGAAAATAGTTAAACCTATTCTTGCCCTACAGTTCTGCTTCATTACACTGATAATGAGTAACATAACTTTAGCTCAAGACCCTACATTTACTCAGTTCTACGCCAATCCTACTTACCTCAATCCTGCATTGGCTGGTTCTTCTGGATGTCCAAGAGTATCACTCAATTACCGCAACGAATGGCCGCAACTCACAGGAAACTACGTGACCTACGCCGCTGCCTATGACACCTATGCCAAAAATATATCAGGTGGTTTTGGTTTGTTAGCCATGCACGATGTTCAAGGTCAAGGAACAATCCAAACATCAATGGTTGGTGGTATTTACTCGTACAACTTAAAGGTAAATCGTAAATTTTCCCTAATGTTTGGAGCAAGAGCAGCTTATTTTCAGAAATATCTTGACTGGGACAAACTTACTTTTGGTGACATGATTGATCCGCGTCGTGGTTTCATTTACCAAACAGGCGATGTCCCAAGAGGCAACGGACGTCGTGGCTTTTTTGATGTGAGTGCGGGTTTTGTTGGCTTTACCAAGAACTTTTACTTCGGTGGTGCGGTGCATCACCTCAACAGACCAGATGAATCCATGATTCTCGGTGAATCCCGTCTACCAATGCGATTCACAGGTCATATGGGGGCTAATATTAAGGTAGGTCAACGCGGTCGTTATTCGAGCTCAACTTACATTTCTCCAAACATCATTTATCAATACCAAAATGGCTTTCAAGAACTCAATATCGGAGCCTACCTCAAATACGAAAACTTCACAATTGGTGCTTGGTACCGTAATCGCGACGCTTTTGTCATGACGGTTGGTATCAACACTGACAAATTTAAAATTGGCTATAGCTATGACCTTACTGTTTCCCAACTCGGAAACGGCACAACTGGAGGTTCGCATGAAGTTTCCATGGGAATCAACTTAAAATGTAAAAAGAAACCTAAGAACTTTAGAAAAACGTCTTGTCCGTCGTTCTAAACGTAACCAATTTAACATTTCAACTTAAAGAAATAAATTCAAGCATATGAAGCGAATGATTCAAAACATATTCGGAATAGCACTAACAGCCACGTTAGTGCTTTCTTCATGTACAAAAGAGACCTCCTCTGCCACAGGTTGGGAATTCAACAACTTCAAAAACGGTGGTTTTGAAAAGTTTGATGCCAAAGAGCAAGAAGCTGGTCCTGGTTTGGTCATGATTGAAGGTGGAACTTTTACAATGGGTAGAACAGAACAAGACGTTATGTCTGACTGGAATGCACGAGCATCACGCGTAACTGTTGCTTCTTTTTACATGGACCGCACCGAGGTAACAAACTTCAACTGGTTAGAGTACATGTACTGGATGCGTCGCGTCTACAACAAGACCTATCCTCATGTCTACAAAAAATGTTTACCAGACACACTTGCCTGGAGAGCTGCTCTTGGCTACCGTGAAAAATATGTTAACTATTACTTACGTCACCCTTCTTATCGTGACTACCCAGTAGTTGGTGTTTCTTGGTTACAAGCAAATGACTTCTGTAAATGGCGTACTGACCGTGTCAACGAAGCAATTCTAGTTCGTGAAGGAATCTTAAACTGGCACTTTGCTGACGAAGGAGACCTCGGTGCTGCACTCGTTGAAGATAAAGCAAATAAATACACTTCTGTACCTGAAAATATGTTCTCAACTGAAAATTATCTCAATGGTAATTACAATGTTGAAACAGATGATAAAGGTTATACCTTAACAAAAGATGGTACTAAACTTCCAAAAACTCCGAAGGTAACCAAAGAACAATCTGCTCAATACGGCAGAAAACCTGGTTCAAAAGTTCCGCGTGATCCTTATCAACTTGAGCAATATGACCCAGTTTACGCCGACAAAGAAAACGGTCGTTTGGGTACACGCCCTGTTGCCATGGAAGATGGTATTCTACTACCAGCTTACCGCCTCCCAACTGAGGCAGAGTGGGAATTTGCTGCACTAGGTTTAATCGGTAACCTCGATGAAGGTACTGAAAACATCAATGACCGACGTATCTATCCTTGGGATGGTCACTACGTAAGACACGATGAAGAGCAGTATGCTGGTGCCATTCAAGCGAACTTTATGAGAGGTCATGGCGACATGATGGGTGTTGCTGGTCGTTTGAACGACGGTGCAGATATCACTGATAAAGTTACTTCTTTCTGGCCTAACGATTTTGGTCTTTACCACATGGCGGGTAACGTTTCTGAATGGGTAATGGATGTCTATCGTCCAATGACTTCTGAAGTTGCTGAAGAATTCATGCCTTTCCGTGGTAACAAATACCAGACACAATTAATGGTACCAAACGGTTTACATGACCGTCCGGTAAAAGCCAACGAAAACATCTATGATGTACACGGCATGAAAGAGTTTGTGAATGAATTTGCTCGCGTGAAGTACCTTGCTTACGCAAACAAAGACTACAACACCACTCAAAATGCTTCACAAAACGGCTTTTCAGGGAATATTCCTGACCAAAAGAAAATTGATGCTGAATTGTTAGCCACTGCAGATGCGCATTACAAATTAGTAAATAGCCTCATGAATCAGTATGCTAGCAAAGTGAAGCCTGCTGACAAAAAGACTATTACAGACGAGTTAGCTAAACTGAGCAAAGCTATCACTGACAAAGATTACAAAAACTTAGCTGCTGCATCAGATGCTGTAACTAAAGCCTTAGAAGACGCTGCTCCTAACAATGCAGATCTTCAAACAGTTTCTACTGAGCTTGCTAAACAAAAACCAGCTCCTGCACAAGCTACAGCTAACCCTTCAGCTATCAACAGCGCTGCCATGACCTCAAGAATCATGTCAAGACAAGATCCTAGAGCATATCAGTTCAACAAACCTTCTGATTACTATATTTCGAATAACAAAAAATATAGCAACCAAGAGAAAAAACAATTCGCTTTCTTAGATACCATCAACCTTTTCCTTGATACTGCTATTACGCTATACAACCAAGGAAAGACTGTTGCTGCATCAGCTTACATTGAGCGCGTATTCTTCAACTCTAAATTGCCAAGTCAATTTAAAGACGACTACGGAAACGGGCAACCACTTGAATTGACAACCATCCTCAACGATGCTTATCAACGTGAGGCCAATCCGGATCAAGATCCTGCAGGTTTTGGTTATTTTGTGAAACCTACTCCAGAAGATGAATTGACCAAAACAGCTATTTTCGAAGCTACTTCAATCAATTACAACTTTGCAGCTTATTTCGCAGATCCAGAACTAACAACTTGGGTTCAGACACTTCGCAATGGTCTTAGCGAATTTGTAACTACAACGAAAGGTAGCCAACGTTGGAGAGATGTAACTGTTGAAGAAAACGTAGGTCGTATCAACTACCGCAAAGATGACTACATTGATTACCTAGATGGTGACATCGAGTCTTCAATCTATTACAACGATGCAAAACGCAAAGAAGACATCAACAATGGTGTTCGTGATCCTAAGTTAGTCATGTATCAAAGTGAGCACGAAAACTTTAATTTGAACAACGAACAAATTAATGCGGGTAAAGCAGGTTGGCCAACAACCCTTATCTCAGACAAGAGCCGTGTTTACAAAGGTGGTTCATGGTCAGACCGCGCTTACTGGTTATCTGCTGGTAACCGTCGCTTCCTAGATGAAGACAAAGCATCTGCGACCATTGGTTTCCGCTGTGCAATGGACCGTGTCGGTAGTTCAAGAAGACCTGACATTAAAGAATAAATTCAATAGAATCCTTTAAAGCCCGGCTAAGTCGGGCTTTTTTTTTGCAATTTTGTTTCATGAAAAAATGGCTAGAAATTTTTGATGCATGCAGCGGCGTCTCCACAGACTCACGTCAGATCTTTAAGGACTGTCTATATATTTCCTTAAGAGGAGCCAACTTCAATGGAAACGTATTTGCGCCACAAGCGATTGAACAAGGTGCTAAGTACGCAGTTGTCGACCAAATTGAATTAGCCAATGATCAAAATATCTTCTATGTTGAAGATGGGCTGCAATTCTTGCAAGCACTGGCTGTAGCACATCGACAAAGATTCAACATCCCGGTTATTGGTATTACCGGAAGTAACGGAAAAACTAGTACTAAAGAATTGGTCAGATGTGTTCTGGAAACGAAATACAAGCTACTTTGTACCGAAGGCAACCTCAATAATCACATCGGAGTACCCCTTACCCTACTTCGCCTTCATGCAGCGCATGAGTTAGCCATTATTGAAATGGGAGCAAATAAACTGCTTGATATCGATGAACTTTGTCGCATTGCTATACCTACGCATGGACTAATTACAAATATTGGAAAAGCACATTTAGAAGGTTTTATCAATTTTGAAGGTGTTCTTAAAACAAAATCAGAGCTATACGATCACATTCAAGCCCAAAATGGTGTACTTTTTGTCAATGCCGATGATCCAGTTTTAACTGAAGCTGCCCAAAAAAGAAATATCAAGTGCTTGACCTACGGTGAAAACCACGGTGAATTACGCGGCGTTTTAGAGTATCTAGATCCATACGTGCATTTGTCTTGGCGCTATGAAAACTACGAATCGCCGCAAATTAACACCCAAATGGTAGGGAAATACAATTTTTATAACTTCTTGGCAGCGCTTCGCATCGGGATGTATTTTGAAATAGAACCCGAACTACTCAATAGGGCAATTGCAGCTTATTTGCCCACCAATAAAAGATCGCAAGTAGAAAAAACCACAAAAAATACAATTATTGTCGATTGTTACAATGCCAACCCATCAAGTATGGCAAGTGCACTTCATTCTTTTGTTGAAATGCAACATACCCATAAACTGCTCATTTTAGGGGATATGTTAGAATTAGGTGCTGAAAGCCAATTAGAACATCAGAAAATTATAGATTTCTTAAAAGAAAATCAACTTCAATTTGTTACAGTTGGGCCGATTTTTAAAGGCTTAAATAACTCAGGCTTTGAAAACACAGCTTCATTGAAGGCCTATATAACAAACAATCCGATCGAGGACCATCTGATTTTACTGAAAGGTTCTCGTGGAATTGCCTTGGAACAAGTGCTGGAACAGTTGTAAAATTTTCTCAGCTCAATTAAGAACCGTATTGCATCAAAAATGCTTTTAAGAATGGGTCAAGTTCTCCGTTCATGACGGCATCAACATCACCTGTTTCGGTTCCTGTTCGGACGTCTTTGACCAATTTATAAGGATGCATCACGTAATTTCGGATCTGGCTACCCCACTCGATCTTCTTTTTGCCAGCCTCAATTTCATTGCGCTTCTCCATGCGTTCACGCAATTCTAGTTCGTAGAGCTGCGAACGCAAGAGTTGTAGTGCTTTTTCTTTATTGGCGAGCTGAGACCTTGACTCAGAGTTTTCAATAATGATTCCGGAAGGGGCGTGACGCAAGCGAACCGCAGTTTCAACTTTGTTGACGTTCTGCCCTCCTGCTCCACCAGAACGGAAAGTTTCCCAGGAGATATCAGCTGGGTTAATGTTGATCTCAATTTGATCGTCAACCAAAGGATAAACATAGACGGAAACAAAACTGGTGTGTCTTTTGGCGTTGGAATCAAAAGGTGAAATACGAACAAGGCGGTGCACCCCGTTTTCTCCTTTTAAATAACCAAATGCAAAATCTCCTTCGAATTCAAGTGTAACGGTTTTGACACCAGCTACATCACCTTCTTGAAAGTTGAGTTCAGTAATTTTATAACCGCGTTTCTGACCCCACATGAGGTACATGCGCATGAGCATACTGGCCCAGTCACAGCTTTCTGTACCGCCTGCCCCAGCAGTAATTTGCAAGACTGCAGACAAACTGTCTTCCTCATTAGAAAGCATGTTTTTGAGCTCAAGCTCTTCTATTTCTGCAAGTAATGATTTATGTTGGGCGTCAAGTTCTGACTCTTCAGCCATACCTTCACGCACAAATTCCATTAGAATTTCGAGGTCTGCAACTGCGATGGCTGTTTTGTCAAAAGTTTCTACCCAATATTTAAGACCGCGTATGTGTTTCATTTTTTCCTCGGCCTTCTTGGGGTCGTCCCAGAAGGATGGATCTTGAGTTTTGAGCTCCTCCTCCTTGAGTTGCAAGCGCTTTTCTTCAATTTTTAAAAATGCTTGAATGGTGGAAAGTCTTTTTTGAAGCTCTTTGTATTGTTCTGCGGTCATGTTGCAAAGTTAAGCATTCTGTTCTGCAAAGAAAAGCACTGAAATGAGGCGCTTTTACACAAAATGTTTACATTTGTAAGAAATCAAAAGCACATGAATATTCCAGCAGAACTTAAGTACACCAAAGACCACGAATGGGTTAAATTAGAAGGAGATATCGCTACAATTGGTATCACAGAATTTGCACAAAGCGAATTAGGTGACATCGTTTACGTTGAAATTGAAACTGTTGGTGAAACGCTTGCTCAAGAAGAAGTTTTTGGCAGCGTTGAAGCTGTGAAAACAGTTTCTGATTTATTCTTGCCAATGGCTGGTGAAATCATCGAATTCAACGAAGCCCTTGAATCAAGCCCAGAATTGGTAAACTCAGATCCTTACGGCGCTGGTTGGATGGTTAAAGTTCGTGTTTCTGATGCCTCAGAATTTGACGGCTTACTCGATGCAGCAGCCTACGCGAACGAGATTCACTAAGCACCTCCGCTTAAAAATCATACTAAAACCGCTCATGTAGCGGTTTTTTTTATGGCTAAAAGATTTATTTTACTGATGGCATTGAATGCTGAACTGCTTCAAGTTGCTGTTCAAGTGGATCAGGCAGTGCGTGGAATAAATCTCGGTCTAACATCTTTTCAAGTTGATCTATACTCATGGCATATTCCAAAATTGTTAAATCAGATTTATTATTTGGCATTAAAAAAGCAATGCCTTTCTTCGCTTTAAATGAAATGAGCGCTTTGAAATAGTATTTCGGTACACTTACCTGGTTTGGGCCAATTTTTGGCAGCTCTGGGCTTAAAACAGGGCCAGTAACAACATAAATAGAGTCATAAAGCTCAGCCCACGTCCGAACTTGTTCTTCAAGGCGTTTCCAAATACCACGATTAAATCCTGGTAATTGTGGGCTCATGTTCGAATAATAAAAAGATTCTCGCATCACAGCTTCGGACCAACTCATGTCGGCAGCCGGAGCCAAATGCCCACGATCATAGCCGCTTTTTGCATAATCAGCGTTGGTGGCGGTTCCTGTGTTCACGATCGGATCTTCCATAAAACGATCTGAACGCTCTACACCTGAACCCAAGTGAGCTCTGGTGAGTAAATAAGCCACCCAATTCGCTTGCTCGTGTTCTTCGTTATAAGAAAAGGAATAGGCGGTGTGTGAAAGGACTATTTCGCCTGAACGCAAGGATGGACAGGCCAAACAGTGTCGATCTGAAACACTTACATTTTTAAACGATAAAAAGACTATAAAAAAAACCGGGATAACCCATAGGATTCCCGGTTTTTGAAGCTTATTGAAGCTTGTTTTACGCATCAATTTTTGCATATTTTGCATTCTTTTCAATGAATTCACGGCGCGGTGGTACGTCATCACCCATAAGCATAGAGAATATTTGATCGCATTCTGCTGCATTTTCAATGGTAACTTGACGCAAAGTGCGGCTCTCTGGGTTCATGGTTGTTTCCCAAAGTTGCTCAGCGTTCATCTCACCGAGACCCTTGTATCGTTGAACATTGACTGAAGATTCACTTCCGCCACCTTTCAATTCTTGAATCAAGCGATCGCGCATGTCTTCGTTCCAAGCATAAACAGATTTAGTTCCTTTCTTCACTTGATAGAGCGGTGGCGTTGCGATATAGATATAACCTTTCTCGATGAGCTCTTTCATGTAGCGGAAGAAGAAAGTCAAGATGAGTGTTTCAATATGCGAACCATCAACGTCGGCATCACACATGATGATAATCTTGTGGTAGCGCAATTTTTCAAGGTTCAATGCTTTGGAATCTTCTTCGGTTCCGATGCGTACACCCAAGGCTGTATAAATATTTTTGATTTCTTCGTTCTCGAATATTTTGTGTTGCATGGCCTTCTCTACGTTAAGGATTTTACCACGTAAAGGCATAATAGCTTGGAAATGGCGGTCACGACCTTGTTTAGCCGTACCACCCGCGGAGTCTCCCTCGACGAAGTAAACCTCACAAGCTGCTGGGTCTTTTTCAGAGCAGTCTGCTAATTTTCCTGGTAGACCTGAACCGGTAAGTACGTTTTTACGCTGAACCATTTCACGTGCTTTACGAGCAGCGTGTCTGGCACGAGCAGCTAAGATCACTTTCTCAACGATGATTTTAGCCTCAGCTGGATGTTCTTCGAGGTAGGCCGAAAGCATTTCAGATACGGCCTGGCTTACTGGAGCAGTAACTTCTCTGTTTCCGAGTTTCGTTTTGGTTTGCCCTTCAAATTGTGGCTCTTGTACTTTTACTGAAACTACAGCTGTAAGACCTTCACGGAAGTCATCGCCATCAATTTCAATTTTTTCTTTGGCCAACATACCTGAGTCTGTAGCGTATTTTTTAAGCGTGTTGGTCAAACCTCTTCTGAAACCAGAAAGGTGCGTTCCTCCTTCGTGTGTATTGATGTTATTGACGTAGGCCTGAATATTTTCTGTGTAAGAAGTATTGTAGGTCATGGCAACTTCTACAGGAATGCCTTCGCGCTCCCCTTCAAAATAGATGACATCGGAAATAAGCGCTTCGCGATTGCGATCGAGGTAAGCCGCAAATTCTTTTAGACCACCTTCTGAATGATAAGTGGTTGATACAGGTTCACCGTTGTCATCGAGCTGACGCTTGTCTGTGAGGGTAATGGTGATGCCTTTGTTCAAGAATGCCAATTCTCGCATGCGCGCTGCAAGCGTATCGAAGTTGTATTCTGTAGATTCAAAGATGGTGTGATCAGGCTTGAAAGTCTGGATGGTACCGGTTTTATCTGAGGTGCCGATTTCGCGAACTGCGTAAAGTGGTTTACCAATAGAATATTCTTGCTCAAAAATTTTGCCTTCGCGATGCACTACTGTGTGCATGTGAATAGACAACGCGTTCACACAAGACACACCCACACCGTGCAAACCACCAGAAACTTTGTAAGTGTCTTTGTCGAATTTACCACCTGCGTGAAGAACAGTCATGACGACCTCAAGTGCAGATTTCTTTTCTTTGGTGTGCATAGCCGTCGGGATACCACGACCGTTGTCTGTGACAGTAATGGAGTTGTCTTCGTTGATAAAGACATTGATCGTATTACAGTAACCTGCTAAGGCTTCATCGATGGAGTTATCTACAACCTCGTATACTAGGTGGTGTAAACCTTTGATGCCGACATCTCCGATGTACATCGCAGGGCGCTTACGCACTGCTTCTAAACCTTCTAATACTTGAATATTATCCGCCGAATAATTATCTCTTCTTTCGTCTTCAGCCATTTTGCTTTAGTTTGATTTATTTCTTTAAACTCGTGTTAACAAAAATAAAAAAAAGCCCCTCGAAACAGGGGCTTTAGCAAGGCCTAAAAGGCTGAACTTATCAACAATATTTCAACGATGCTCGTTACTTTTCAATCCAAGCGATAATACTTTGATCATTGGGTAAAATACGAGGCGAAACAACGCGAACTAAATGTCCTTTTTCGTCGATGAGATACTTCTGGAAATTCCATTCTACTTTGTTGTCTTCTAAGCCATTTTTAGCTTTTTCTGTTAAAAAATGATACACAGGGTGCATATCTTTTCCTTTCACAGAAATTTTTGACATCATTGGAAAGCTCACCCCATAATTCAATTGGCAAAACTGCGCGATTTCTTTGTCTGAGCCTGGCTCTTGACTCATGAAATCGTTGGCTGGAAAGCCAACAATGACAAAATTCTTGTTTTTATATTTGTCGTATAGCGCCTCTAATTGCTCGTATTGCGGTGTTAAACCACATTTTGATGCGGTATTGACTATCATGACTTTCTTGCCTTTAAGCGTGGCAAAATCAAAGGTTTTCCCGTCAATATCTTTGACTTTGAACTGATAGATGGTTTGTTGTTCTGCTGGCATCATGCTCATGATTAAAAAACTTGAAAAAATAAGAATCCATTTCATACGTTCAATTTAAAATAAAAAAAGATCATTTTAGTTTGTGATCCTAGATAAAAAACAAGCTAAAATCATCTTGGTTCGGATGCAAGCAAAATAAAAAATGAATGACTTCTTCCTTTTGGATGGAACAAATTTCAAAAACAAACGAATAAGTAAGCTATGCGCAGCTATCTTTTACCATTATTCTGGCTTTCATTTTTTGCTTTTGGGCAGAAAATGACTGGTTTTTGGCAGGGCATGCTTTTTACACCTGGCGAAACTAAAAGTAAAGAGTTGCTACCTGTTTACCTCGATATTTATATTGCCAATGGATTTGTAGATGGGCAAATCAGGATTGAACACGGTAAAGGCGCCGCAGTGTATCCGATTGTTGGAAAATTTGCCGATGGGCGATTGGATTTGACAACACTCAAAGCAACTTGGTTTTATGAACCTGAATTTGCTTTAACGCCATATAATTATTCTCTCAATTATAATCCTCAGACCGGGTATTTAGAAGGCTCCTCAGACAATGGCAATTACAGACTCATTTTGTATCAAAGCAAAGGTGAAATTAGCAAAGATAAAACAGCATACCTGCCCAAAGAATGGTTACTCAGATTTGAACAGGAATTAAAAGATGGGGTTTCAGCTCCGAATATTCGCAAACAGGAATTGCAGCTCTTTGAATTTCAGCCTATTTATTTTGACTACGATAAGGCGCTTATTCGACCTGAGTATGAAAGTTATTTAAAAGAATTAATTAGGATGGTCAAGAGCCATTCTGATTTAAGGATTCAGATAACCGGGCATACAGATGCTGACGGAAGTGATGTATACAACCTAGATTTATCGGCACGCAGGGCTAAGGCACTTCTCAACTTTTTTGAACAGCATGGCCTGCCAAAAGACCGCGTTGAGATTCAGTTTAAAGGCGAAGCTGAACCGGTAGATAATAACACTAACGAAAAGGGAAAGCAAAAAAACCGAAGGGTTGATTTCCGGTTTATTTGATTCAAAACTAAAATTAAAGCTCTTTTAATTTGGCCTCAAGCAATCCAATTTTGTGAAGGGCATCCGCTTCTTTTTTGCGTTCGTTAGCTACCACCTGATCTGGCGCACCTGACACAAATTTTTCATTGGATAATTTTCCTTGAACACTTTTTAGGAATCCTTTGGTGTACTCGAGTTCTTCTTGAATCTTTTCTTTTTCTGCATCTAGATCAATTGCCTCTCCGAAAGGCACATAAAATTCAATGCCATCTACGATAAAACTATTGGCTTGTGCAACTTTTTCCTGAACGTAAGCCAGCACTGACAAGTTACCCATCTTGACAATAACACTATCTGCATCAGTAGCTAGCGCAGCATCAGCCTTGATGAAAAGTTCTAGTTTGACTTTAGTGGCGATATTGTTTTGCTTGCGGATGTTGCGAATGTTTGCGATGACCTTTTCGTTGTATGCAAAGCGTTTTAATGGCGCTTCTTGAACTTCCTGAACTGCTGGCCAAGCAGCAATAACGATGTCGTCTCCGGCTTCGCGTACTTTGAGTGCATGATAAAGCTCTTCAGCTACAAACGGTGTAAACGGATGCAGGATTTTAAGCAATTTCTCAAAGAAGGCTAAAGTGCTATTGAGTGTTTGTTGATCAATAGGCTGCTCATAACCTGGCTTAATCATTTCAAGGTACCAAGAGCAGAAATCGTCCCATACTAACTTGTAAGTTGCCATCAGGGCTTCTGAAATACGGAATTTATCAAATTGATCATTGATTTCAGTAAGTACCTGATTGAAACGGTTTTCAAACCAATCAATGGCAATTTTACTGGAGATGGGTTGTTCGATATCGCGCACTTCCCATGAAGAAACGAGGCGGTATGCATTCCAAATTTTATTGGTAAAGTTGCGGCCTTGTTCGCATTGAGAGCTGTCAAAAGGAAGGTCGTTTCCAGCCGGAGAAGAAATGAGGATACCTACGCGAACGCCGTCAGCACCAAATTTTTCAATGAGCTCAATTGGGTCCGGTGAATTGCCTAATGATTTAGACATTTTGCGGCCTAATTTATCGCGGACAATTCCGGTATAATAGACATTCTTAAAAGGAAGGTCTCCGAGGTATTCATAGCCAGCAATGATCATGCGCGCCACCCAGAAAAACATGATTTCAGGGGCGGTAACGAGGTCATTGGTTGGATAATAGTAATTAATTTCAGGATTATTGGGTTGGGTCAGGCCGTTGAAAACCGAAATTGGCCACAACCAACTTGAAAACCAAGTATCTAGAACATCTTCGTCTTGGCGTAATTCTGAAGCTGTAATTTCACGGCCTGCTTTTTCCGAAGCAAGCTTTAAGGCTTCCTCTTGAGTAGTGGCTACAACGAAATCAGCTGGCAAATTGCTGTAATACCAAGCCGGAATGCGGTGTCCCCACCATAGTTGTCTGGAAATACACCAATCTTTGACATTCTCCATCCAGTGGCGATAAGTGTTTTTGAACTTCTCTGGGTGGAATTGAATGTTGCCATTCATGACGTTGTCAAGAGCAGGCTGAGCCAACTCTTTCATTGAGACAAACCACTGTAAAGATAGTTTGGGTTCAATGACCGCGTTGGTGCGCTCAGAAAAACCAACCTTATTGATGATGTCTTCAGTTTTGACTAAATAACCTTTATCGTGGAGTTCTTTTTCGATTTCGCGACGCACTTCAAAACGGTCTTTGCCAGCGTAATGTGCCCCGTTGTCATTGAGTGTGCCGTTGTCATTGAAAAGGTCAATGCTTGGTAAGTTGTGTTTTTGACCAAGTTCGTAGTCATTGGTATCGTGAGCAGGTGTTACTTTCAAACAACCTGTACCAAATTCTTTGTCAACATAGGTATCTGCAATAACTGGGATTTCACGGTTGATGATAGGTACAAGAACCGTTTTACCAATGAGTTTTTGATAGCGCTCGTCTTCAGGGTGCACGCAAATAGCGGTGTCACCAAGAATGGTTTCTGGCCTGGTGGTGGCAATAGTTAAGAATTGATCTTGCTCACCAACAATTTTATAGCGAACATAAAAGAGCTTTGAGTTGACCTCTTTGTAGTTTACTTCTTCATCGGAGAGTGCGGTAAGGGCTTCTGGGTCCCAGTTCACCATGCGGATACCGCGGTAAATTTTACCTTTTTGATAGAGATCAATGAATACTTTGATAACAGATTCAGAGTACTCAGGATCCATGGTGAAATGCGTGCGTTCCCAATCACAAGAAGCACCAAGACGCTTGAGTTGCTCTAGGATGATACCACCGTGCTTTTCTTTCCATTCAAAAGCGTGGGCTAGAAATGCTTCGCGGGTGAGGTCAGATTTAGAGATGCCTTCGGCCTTTAATTTCTGAACAACTTTTGCTTCTGTGGCAATAGAAGCGTGGTCAGTGCCTGGCACCCAACATGCATTTTTACCGAGCATTCTAGCACGGCGAACCAAAACATCTTGAATGGTATTATTGAGCATGTGGCCCATGTGCAACACACCTGTTACATTGGGCGGTGGAATGACTACTGTGTATGGCTCACGGTGATCAGGGCTTGAATGAAAATACCCTTTTTCGATCCAATGTTGATACCATTTTTCTTGCGCAAGTTGCGGCTCGTAGTTTTTTGCAATCTCCATGACTCTGCTTGTAAAAGTGCAAAGATAGCAAATATCTAGGCGCTAGCGCAAGCAGCGTTTAGTTGGTAACCGGAGAATCAGAAGGAGAAAGCACGCTGCCTTTGATCGTCAAGACAATTGGATCACCCACATTTGAAAACACGGTAATGGTTTTGGTAAACCCACCTACTCTTTTGGTGTCGTAATGAACTTTAATGACTCCTTTTTTTCCTTTACGGATTGGTGTTTCAGGACGCTCAGCAGCCGTACAGCCACAGCTGGTCTGAACATTGGTGATCACTGCAGCTTTTTTAGAAGTGTTTTTAAATTCAAAAACAAAAAGATCTTCTGAACCGTAAGGAATATTTTGTCTTTCAATTTCTAAGACCGTGAACTTCAATGGTGGTTGCGCCTCTTTTTTGGTTTTTGGTTGTGCTTGCGCAAAGAAAACTGAACTAATTACTAGGAAAAAAGATAGGTGTAGATATTTCATGATTCAAGGGTTTTGATAACAAATAAACAAACATTTTGAATGACAATATTAAGTAATCCAAAACTGTGAAGGCCTAAAATTAACACAATTTTAGCAAGTACTTTGCAGCAATTCTTTTAAACCCTCATAACATTCGTCTAGCCGCAATTTCCAGCTACTTTCTTCGAGCCAAAATACCGATTCTATACCTTCTTCGGTTTGTGGAGTAATGTTGGTTTCTCCGGTATAATTCAGCGCAAACCAATGATTTTCTTTTAAGTAGGATTTTCCCTTCATTTCGTACACATGATAGGTTTGCCCTAAATCACGTTCAAATAGCAACTCGCCATTCAAGCCGGTTTCCTCCTGAACTTCGCGAAATGCTGCTTGTAATTCGTTTTCCCCTTTTTCGATTTTTCCTTTGGGTAAGTCGAGGTGATCAAAACGTCGCATCCAAAGATAGGCGTCGGCGTTCACTTGTTTTACCAAAGCCCCTGCAGTACGTACAAATTTGAAGTTCTTGAAAAACAAACGCAGGGCCTCCATCGGTTCTTCGACTTGACAAATAAGCGGTCCTTTTTGAGCAAAAAGCACTTCCAATGCTTTAAAATCAAGGATTTCAGCTAGCTCATTTTGGGCGATTTCTTGCGCGCTTTCATTTGAAGAATGAGCAGAATCTGTAAACAGAATCCAATTTTTATCAAGGAAAACTTTGTATTTTTGCGGCATGAAAGTGAATAAAGATCTGAGCCTAAAGGTAGCTGAATTGCTACTCAAAACAAAAGCAGTACGCTTACAACCTGAAAATCCCTTCACTTGGGCTTCGGGCTGGAAATCTCCAATTTATTGCGATAACCGCATTACCTTGAGTTTTCCTGAGGTGCGCACTTTCATTCGTCAGGGTTACGCCCAAACAATCCTCGATCATTTTGGTAAACCAGACATCATTGCAGGTGTTGCCACAGGCGGTATCGCTCAGGGCGCCTTGATTGCACAAGAACTCGGCTTACCTTTTATTTATGTGCGCAGCAGCGCCAAAGGACACGGTATGGAAAACCTTATTGAAGGCGCCTATGAAGCTGGACAACGCGTTGTGGTCATTGAAGACCTTATTTCAACTGGTGGCAGCAGCCTAAAGGCAGTTGATGCCTTGCGCCAAGGTGGTCTTGATGTCAAAGGTTTGGTTGCCATTTTTTCTTATGGCTTTGCCCTTGCTGACCAACAATTTGAAGCAGCAAAATGCCCTTTTACTACCCTCACAGACTACGGAACACTCATTGAGGTGGCTACCAACACTAACTATGTAACTGAGGCCGACAACGCCACACTTCAAGCTTGGCGCAACAACCCAAGCACTTGGAAGCAAGCATAAATCATGGTCAAGATCCAAAGTCAGGTATTTTCCTTTGAGGCTCATCTTGAAAAAGTACAAGCGTATCTCTCAAATTGCGCAAATTTTGAACACCTACTCCCTAAAGCCCAGACCTCTGATTTTCAATCAAATGAAACTGGTTTTAGCTTCAAGGCCGCCGGTAATTTTCAGCTAACGCTAGAGAAAGCCGCTTGCTCAGACAGTTGCATGAAATTTAAAGGAAGCAAGTCAAATCCTTTTCCGTTCGATCTTCAGATTTTCTTCAATACCAACGAAGGTAGCACGACCGGACACATCGTGATCAGTGCCGATGTAAACATGATGCTTAAAATGTTAATAGAAAAACCTTTGCAAAAACTATTGCAAGAAATGGCAGTTAATTTAAGTGCAGCCCTCCAATAATTTTTAATTGCTTGGAAATATTTACGCTGGTAGAACGAGTCTGACTTGCTGAAGGTCGTAGGCATGAACCACTGCATTTTTTTTAAGAAGTAATTTACCCTGGTCATCTACCCCTATAATTTTAGCAGGCCAAGCTTGTTGCTGCGCATCGGTAAATTCTTGAATGGTGTCTTTTCCAAACAATTCAGCTTCAAAAGCAGTTTTGAGTTCCTGAAAGTCACCGTTAAGCAGCTGAATTTGGCCATTATATAAATCCAAAAATTCCTTAAGAACTGTCTTTGGCTGAAAGCGAACTTTTGTCAATTCAAACATGCTAATTGCATTTGGTAAAGCTGGGGCAGCGTTCACATTGATACCGCAACCTACAACAGACCAGGCTATTATGGACCCTTGAATTTGCTGCTCGATTAAAATTCCGCCTAACTTTTGTGTGCCAACAAAAATGTCATTTGGCCACTTAATTTGTGCGTCAATGGAAAAGCGTTTGAAGCATTTTATCCAAATAAGGGCAGTATACCAATTGATGCGAATTTGTTGATCTGCTGCGATAGAAACAGGCTGAAAAGCGAGCGAAAACAACAAGTTATCTTGACTGACAGACTGCCATGTATGACCGCGCTGACCCCGACCATTGGTCTGAAAGTCTGCCATAATTACCGACCCATTTTGCATCTGGCCATCGGAAATAAGTTTGGCAGCATAATTGTTCGTAGAGTCTACTACCGATAAATGATGTATTTCTGATCCTAATTTGGTCATGCTTGAAGTCTGTCGGTTCAAATTTATCAGTTAGTTTTGTACTAGAAAGACATACATGGCAAAAAAGAAAAAATCAAGCCCTTCAGAACTCCTTTTGGATGCAATCATTGAAGGAATGCAAAACAATAAAGCACAAGACATTACCATCCTTGATCTCAGAGAGTTAGACAGCGCAGTCTGCGAATTCTTTGTGCTCTGTAGCGGTGAATCTAGCACCCAAGTTGATGGTATCGCTAACGCGGTTCAGCGCAATACTAGAAAAGAACTCAAAGAAAAACCATGGCGCACTGAAGGTAAATCTAACTCCGAATGGATTTTATTAGATTACATTGATGTCGTTTGTCATATCTTTTACAAAGATGCGCGCTCGTTTTATGACATCGAAGACCTCTGGGCCGATGCCAAAAGAACGGATGTTCCAAATATTTAAGACCTCTCCCTATGTCAGAAGAAAAAAGAAAAAACCCGCTATCCGTTTATTGGATCTATGTTGCGTTCGTGATTTTACTCGTGAGTACGCATCTTTATGTCAATAGCGAAACCAGCACGACCATCAAATACAAAGAAACTTTATTAGAGTTGGTCGAGGCTAAAGGTGTCAAGAACATCAAAATCATTAACCAAAGTTCCGCGCGTTTCCAATTGCGCAAAGAAGGTGTTCAATATATAAACACGCACAAAAAGCTCGATTTTCCGAACATGCGCAAAGTTGTAAACGGAAAGAAAGCAGACTTAAATCGCTTGGTTTTTGAACTCGAGAACATTGGTAACCATGCCAACTTTGAAAAAGCCCTCGACGACCGCAAATACAGCGACTACGAAAACGTCATTGAAACCAACTGGATTGCCCAAATCTTAGGCTACCTCCTTCCTTTCGGAATTATCGTCTTGATCTGGATGTTTGTCATGCGCAGAATGTCTGGCGGTGGCGGTGCTGGCGGTGGCGGTGGCCAAATCTTCAATATCGGTAAATCTCGTGCACAGGTCTATGAAAAAGGCAAAAGCACAAACGTTACATTCAAAGATGTTGCTGGTCTTCAAGGTGCCAAAGAGGAGATTGTCGAGATTGTCGAGTTCCTAAAAAACCCTAAAAAATACACAGAACTAGGTGCCAAAATTCCAAAAGGTGCGCTTTTAGTTGGTCCTCCAGGAACTGGTAAAACCCTTTTGGCTAAAGCTGTTGCAGGCGAAGCCAAAGTTCCGTTCTTCTCACTTTCTGGTTCAGATTTCGTTGAAATGTTTGTTGGTGTAGGAGCCTCTCGTGTCCGAGACCTCTTCCGACAAGCTAAAGAAAAAGCACCCTCCATTATTTTCATCGATGAAATTGATGCCATCGGTAGGGCGCGTGGAAAGAACAATGGTTTCAATACCAACGACGAACGCGAAAACACGCTCAATCAACTTTTAACAGAAATGGATGGTTTTGGTACCAACTCAGGGGTCATTATTTTGGCGGCTACCAACCGTGCCGACGTCCTAGATAGCGCCCTAATGCGCGCTGGTCGTTTTGATCGCCAGATTTATGTCGACATGCCAGACCTCAATGAGCGTAAAGAAATCTTTGGTGTCCACCTCAAGCCTATTAAGCTTTCCACAGAAATTGACGTCGATTTTCTTGCCAAGCAAACGCCTGGTTTCTCTGGGGCCGACATCGCAAATTTGTGCAACGAAGCCGCTCTTATTGCTGCACGCCACAACAAGAAGCACGTTGAAAAGCAAGACTTCCTCGACGCAGTAGATCGCATTATCGGTGGTCTTGAAAAGAAAAATAAAATCATTACCCCAGAAGAAAAGAAAACAATTGCCTTCCACGAAGCTGGTCATGCTTCTGTTTCCTGGTTATTGAGATACGCTAATCCTTTGGTAAAAGTGACCATTGTTCCGCGCGGACAATCTTTGGGTGCAGCTTGGTATTTGCCCGAAGAGCGCAGTATCACCACTACTGAACAGCTTCTAGACGACATGTGCGCTACTTTGGGTGGTAGAGCTGCAGAGCAACTAATTTTCAATAAAATTTCTACCGGAGCACTATCAGACCTCGAGCGTGTAACCAAACAAGCTTATGCCATGATTTCTATCTATGGTCTGAATGAACGCGTTGGTAACATCTCTTACTATGATTCTCAGGGCCGTGATGCATTTACCAAGCCTTATTCTGATGATACTGCAAAAATCATCGATGAAGAGGTGAGCAAACTCATCGAAAGCCAATATCAAAGAGCTTTGCAATTACTCGGCGAACACAAAGAACAACTTGAACAAGTGGCTAGTCGTCTCTTAACATCAGAAGTGATCTTTAAAGAAGACCTCGAGGCCGTATTTGGCAAACGCCCTTGGGACCCTGAACCAGAGCAAACGCAACCAGAAGTAACGACAGATGCAGTTTCAGAACTTCCTGAAACTGCTCCTGAAAATCTATCAGAAGAGCACACCGAAACATCAGTTGAAGAAAACGCTTCTGAAAAGTCGGAAGAGAATTCGGCTGAGAATTCAGCGGAAAACCCAGCAGGAAACGCTGATGCAAATTCAGAAGAAACCGCATCTTAAAATATGTTGGGTAACCTTGGGCAAAGAATCATAACAGGCAGCATCTTTGGGGTGGTGGTGATTGGTTCTATGCTTTGGAACCCCTACATCTTTGCGTTGGTCTTTTCATTTTTCATGGTGGTAGGCCTCTGGGAGTTTTACCGTTTTTTCAAAAACCATGAAATTGTAGAAGTTTCAAAAGAAATCGGACTCTTCATTGGCATTTTCATCTATGTGTTGCTGGTCGGGATTAGCTTTGAATGGTATTCAGTCATATCGCTCACGCTTATTTTCCCCCTGTTCTTTACACTTATCTTGAATGAACTTTGGGCCAAGCACGAACATCCCTTACTCAACATTTCTGTGCTGGTGTTCGGGATCATTTACGTGGTGGTGCCTTTTTACCTCAGCATCGACCTACACGTCAGAGACACCTCAACCTTACCTAAAGTACTTGGGATGTTTCTTTTGATCTGGACCAATGATTCCTTTGCCTATTTTACCGGACGAAAGCTTGGCAAACACAAACTTTTTGAGCGCATTTCTCCAAAAAAAACCTGGGAAGGCACCATCGGAGGTTTATTTTTTACGGTGCTCTTTGGCTTCATTATTGGCGCTTACATTAACCAAGGAGAAATTTTATTTTGGGTCATTTCTGCCATTATTATTGCACCTTGTGCCATTTTCGGTGACCTTCTTGAATCTTTGTTCAAACGTAGTCTAGGCATCAAAGACAGCGGGACTATCCTACCAGGTCACGGCGGAGTGCTCGATCGTTTTGACGCTGCCTTATTTGCTATTCCATTTTTTTATTGTTGGTCCATTATATATCTTTATTGGCGATGATGACATTTCACAGAGAAGGACGCTCTATTATACTAAGCAGTTTCGGACTGTTCCTTGGCCTCAGCGCCCTCAATTACTACCTACTTTTTGAAGCACTTTTCGGCTTATTTCTATTTCTTGAAATTGGTTTCATCGTACTCCTTTATTTGGTTGTTCAGTTTTTTAGAATTCCGAACAGAACCTGCACAGGTGCAGCGCTTGATATCATGTGTCCGGCTGATGGAAAAGTGGTTGTCATTGAAGAAGTGGAAGAAACTGAGTATTTTAAAGACAAGCGCCTTCAGGTTTCTATATTTATGTCACCGCTCAATGTTCATGCAAACTATTACCCAATCTCTGGCGAGGTGAGTTATACAAAGTATCATCCTGGCTTGTTTTTGGTTGCATGGCATCCCAAGAGCAGCACAGACAACGAGCGCAGTACCTGTGTAGTTAAACATGCCAACGGACAAGAAATTTTGTTCAGACAAATTGCTGGAGCTCTTGCACGAAGAATTTGTTATTATGCACAAGTCTGAGATAAAACACAACAAGGAG
>CAZPWB010000018.1:0-20561 GCA_964590425.1 uncultured Lishizhenia sp.
GTAGACTCCTGTAAAAATAAGCAACATATATAAAATGCGTTCGCTCGTGATCGTGTGCGAAAAATCCTCGGCCCAGCCAATGTAGGCAAAGAAGAAGGTGAACAAAGCTACCATCACGGGTTGGGTATAAATATAGGCACTCGAAACGGTGGCACTGACATATTTGAGCCCAAAGATGGTTAACAAATAAGTGAGAAAAGTTACCCCAAGAATGACGTAAGTAATTTTATACCAAGCTTCTGACGGGATAAGTTCAAAGTGAGTGTTGTTCAATTTCGTCCAGGTAGGAGGGAAGAGTAATAACAAAATGAGGCCAATACTGAATACGTATGTAATAACTTGAATCGGCGAATATTTTTGTAGCAGCGGTTTTGAAAACACCAAGTAGAGCGCATAACTCAGCGCATTAATCAGTAGGTAAAGATCACCGACAGGAGATGCGCCGGGTAATTTTCCCGAACTCAAGGTCAGTAAAATGGCACCAATAGCCCCGATGACAATACCCGTATAGCCCTGAAAACTAAGTTTCTCTTTCATGATCAAAGCCGATAAAATCACGACCATCATGGGGTTCAGTGCCATGATAATGCCGGCATTAAAAGCCGATGACAAATTGAGCCCATGAAAGAAAAAGAGTTGATTGATAGCCACACCGAAGAGGCCGGCAGCCAGAAAACGCCCGTAATCAGCACGTGCAATGGGTTTTCTTTTCTGGGTAAATAGCAAAATCCAAAACAAAAAAACGGCCCCACTGACACGCAGTAAGATAAAAGTATTGGGGTCGAGGTAGCGCGGCATCACGCCCTTCGCCAAGACGTGGTTGGCACCATAGAGCACATTGACTAAAAGCAAGGCAAGATGAGCATTGAGAATTTGCGAGCGCGGCATGAGGCAAAGGTAGTTATTCCGTATCTTTGTTTTATGTACTTGTCCGCACTACATTTAGTCAATTTTAAGAACTATACCGACCTCGATTTACAGCTTACCGCCGGAATCAACGGTATCGTTGGGCAAAATGGCGCTGGCAAGACCAACATCCTTGACGCAGTGTACTATCTCAGCATGTGCAAGAGTTACCTCAATGTCAATGACCGCCAAAACATGCGTTTTGATCAAGCTTTTTTTTCAATTGCAGGTCAGTGGCAGTTCCCGGACAAAAGTCACGACGTTCAGGTAGCCTACAAGGCAGGTGTTAAGAAACTAGTCAAGTGGAATAAAAAAGCCTACGACAAACTCACCGACCACATTGGCAAGTTGCCCGTCGTATTCATTTCGCCCTATGACGGCGACCTCATTGCAGACGGTTCTGATTTGCGCCGAAAATGGATGGACGGCATTTTATCACAACTCGACAAGCGCTACCTTGAAGAAATCCAGCGCTATGCCAAAGTGCTCGAACAACGACACGCTATTTTGCGCAACATGCACGAGCACCGACTCTTTGATCCTGATGCCATAGAAGTTTGGGATGCTCAACTCATTCCGGCTGCTAATTATATTTATGCCAAGCGCCGAGAGTTTTTAGAAGAGTTTATTCCTGTTTTCAAGCGTTTCTATCAAGAAATTGGCCAAGAAGCCGAGTCTGTGAACCTCAGTTACCGCTCACAACTAGACGACGGTCCTTTTGCCGAGTTATTAGCCGCATCTTCCAAAAAAGATGCCTTCACGCAATATACCAACGTGGGTATCCACAAAGACGACCTCATTTTTACGATCAAAGGCCATCCGGTCAAGAAATTTGGCTCACAAGGCCAGCAA
Source organism: uncultured Lishizhenia sp. (assembly GCA_964590425.1). GTDB lineage: Bacteria > Bacteroidota > Bacteroidia > Flavobacteriales_D > Crocinitomicaceae > UBA952. The sequence continues at coordinate 1,759 of CAZPWB010000018.1, forward strand.
AAATCGTTTATCATTGCCCTTCGACTGGCTCAATTCGACTGGCTCAAAGCCCACAAGGGTGTCAAACCCATTTTGCTCCTCGATGACATCTTTGATAAACTCGATCAGCAGCGCGTCGAACGCCTCATTGCACTTGTTAGTGCCGATTATTTTGGTCAGGTGCTCATTACCGACACCGACCCTGCCCGCATGCGCGATTTATTTAGTAAATTGCCTGGTGCAACACAACTTATTGAAATCAAAGAAAACCAAGCCTACGCCCTATGAATCAGGATTTTAAAAGACAGGGTGAAGAAAAACCCCTCGGTCAGCTCGTAAAAGGCATCATGAAGGCCTATGGCCTTGAAGAAAAAATGAAGTCCTATGACCTCATTGCTGCTTGGCCCGAACTCATGGGCCCTGCCGTGGCACAACGCACCAAAGACATCAAAATTCAGAATAACACGCTTTACCTCACCATCGATTCTAGCGTCATGCGCGACGAACTTTTTCATGGCAAGCAAATCATCATTGCACGTTGCAATGCACATGTCGGAGAGGAACTCATCCGCGATATCTGGTTCAATTAGATGTGCAACCCAAGCAGCAAAGGGCTGCCAAAGATTTTGTAATTTTGTTTCAAATCAATCAAGAATATGTCAAATGCCTTTTTTAACGTTCCAGTTGCCAAAAATGAGCCAGTAAGGCCTTACGCACCCGGAACTCCAGAACACAGCTCGCTCATCGCGAAATACCAAGAACTCAAAAATCAAGCGCCCATAGAGGTGCCCATGTACATTGGCGGAAAAAAAGTAAGAACTGAAAATAAAAAAGTGCTTTCCATGCCACACGATCATCAGAAGGTACTTGGTCACTATTGTCAGGGTGATGCTTCACATGTAGAGGCGGCTATTGCTGCTGCGCTTCAAGCAAAAAGTGCTTGGGCAGCACTGCCTTGGGAAGAACGCGCTGCTGTTTTCTTGCGTGCTGCTGATTTATTAGCCGGCCCGTTCCGCGATCGCATGAACGCCGCGACCATGCTAGCACAATCCAAAAATGTATTCCAAGCAGAAATCGATGCAGCTTGCGAGCTCATTGACTTTTTCCGCTTTAATGTCCAGTACATGACCCAGATTTACAAAGAACAACCTGAGTCTTTGCCGGGCATGTGGAACCGTCTAGAATACAGACCACTAGAGGGTTTTGTTTTTGCACTGACTCCTTTTAACTTTACCTCAATTGCAGCCAATTTATCAGCAGCACCAGCTTTAATGGGTAATGTTGTGGTTTGGAAACCAGCTGAAACGCAAATCTATTCCGCTCAGGTGATCATGGAGCTTTTTGAAGCCGCAGGTTTACCTGCAGGTGTCATCAATATGGTAACTGTTTCAGGACAAGTTGCTGGTGACGTCATTTTTAAACATCCTGAATTTGCAGGTATTCATTTTACAGGTTCAACGGATGTATTCAGACAACTTTGGAAAAATATTGCCGGAAATATAGAGCACTACAAATCATACCCTAGAATTGTAGGCGAAACCGGCGGAAAAGATTTCGTAATGGTTCATCAAAGTGCGGGCGCTGCTGAGGTAGCTACTGCTTTGTCAAGAGGCGCCTTTGAATTTCAAGGACAGAAATGCTCGGCAGCTTCCAGAGCTTATGTACCTGAAAGTTTGTGGCCAGATGTGCAAAAAATCTTTGTTTCCCAGGTGGAATCTTTCAAAATGGGAAGCCCTGAAGACAGTTCAAACTTTATCAATGCCGTTATTAGTGAGCGTGCTTTTGATCGCATTGCAGCCTATATTGACTACGCAAAAGCTCAATCTGATGCTCAAATCATTACCGGCGGAAACTACGACAAATCAAAAGGTTATTTTATCGAGCCAACCACGATTGTCACAACCAACCCAAAATTCCGCACCATGGTTGAAGAGATTTTTGGGCCAGTACTCACAATTTACGTCTATCCAGATGCTCAATTTGAAGCTACGCTCGAACTCCTCGATCAAACCTCAGAATATGCTTTAACTGGTTCTATCATTGCCACAGATCGCTACGCAGTTCAATTGGCCACTACTAAATTGGCAAATGCTGCAGGTAATTTCTACATCAATGACAAACCAACAGGTGCCGTAGTTGGCCAGCAACCATTTGGTGGCGCACGTGGCTCAGGAACCAATGACAAGGCTGGTGCAGCCATGAATTTATTGCGCTGGGTTTCAGCACGTACCATTAAAGAAACCTTTGTTCCACCAACAGATTATCGCTACCCATTCTTAGGTTAAGCCCATGTTTCGTTTCGGGATTTTTCTAACGATCTTATTTTGCTCTTTTGATTTCAGCGCTCAATGGCGCTGGAATCTTCAGGCAGAAATTGGTGCCAATAAACAAGAATTTCAGCAGGTCTACGCACTGAGCCAACAACCCTTTGATCCAAAATCATTTTGGAAAGCAACGGCAGGTGGTGAAGTCCAGTTAGGCTATACGTTCTTGAAAGTCATGACACTATACAGCGGCTTGGGTTATGCGCATCAAAACTTAGCGTATCAGACCACCGAGTGGGCCACAGATCCAGATGGGCTTTCTTACTTGTTGCTGTGTAATAAGGTGGCAACGGGTGAATTACTCACGCTGCCAATCGGTTTAGAACTCAAGGTACTCAGCGTACATGCGGGTGGCGGTTTGCAGTATCGCTATCGGGTGCAAGGTCAAATGCAAAAAGATTTTTATGCGTATTATCCCGGTGCAACCGAACCTATTTTGTTGAGTACCGAAGTGGGTGAGCACACACAAGCCAAGCTAGACATGGGTTATTTCGCTTACTTGCAATGGAATCCTGTCAAACGCATCGGGATCAGGGCTTCTGCCTACCGCGGGTTCAGAGATTTAAGCAATGGTCTTGAAGTGGGTGCACTCAATGAGTGGCAGCAGCTTTTCAATCAAGAAAGCTTGGTTTTGAAAAACCTGCAATTCAATATTGGTTTGAACATCAAACTCACCGATTAACCTTCTTTTTATTTTTTAAGTTCATTCAATTATACCCTTAGCTTCATTTAATCATTCCAGTTGCTATGAAATCAATGATCTTACTCTTTTCTTTTTTGCTTTCTTGGTTTTCTCTAGAAAATCATTCAGAAAAATCAACTGGACACAAGCCGCTCAAACTTCAAGCACAAAAGTTCGATTTGCGCGTAACGGTCACGGCCATCAATAATACAAAAGGACTCATTGAATTTGCGCTTTATAAAAACCCAGAAGTTTTTACTCAAGCTGGCAAGACACACCGTTTGGCCCGAGTCAATGCTCAGAAAGGAGACGTGAGTTTCGTTTTTGCCGACCTAGAAGCCGGAAAATATTCCATCGTTGTATATCACGATGAAAATCAAAACAAGATTTGCGATAAAAATTTCTTTGCGATTCCTACTGAAGCTTACGCGTTTTCAAATAATGTAAGGCCCAAACTAACCGTGCCAAGTTTTGACGATTGTGCCATCAATCTGCAACAAAACAAGAGCATCAGCATCAAGATGGTGTATTGAGGCTTTGTAGAAAGCTTTCAATTTGCGCAAGCATTGGTCGACCATCGTTTTCAATAATATAGGAGGCGAGTTTCCTTTTTTTGTCATCATCCCACTGCACATTTATTCTCTGTTGAATAACAGCTTCTTCGAGACCATCTCTTTTCTTTACGCGGTCTATCCTTAATTGGAGTGGTGCACACACTAGCACCGTTGCGTCGAATTGTTGATACGCTCCTGTTTCAAACAAAATAGCAGCTTCATTGAAAACAAGCCTACTTTTTTGAGCCTGAGCCCAAGTTTCAAAGCGCTTTCGCACCAAAGGATGCACGCGTGCTTCAATTTCTTTTTTGAGTTCAGGGTTATTATACAGCGCTTGGCTCAGCACTTCTTTTTGAAAAATGCCATTGACATACAGCGCAGAACCTACCAGTGTACATAATTCCTTTTGAAGTAGGTCGTCCTCGTTATAAAGTGCTTTTGCTTCTTGATCTGAATAAAAAACAGGATAACCCATGTGTTCTAATACGGCCGCGACCAAACTTTTGCCTGAGCCAATTCCACCGGTGAGTCCTATGCGTAACATGGCTCGAAATTAGGAAAAGAAAGTTGTAAATTTGCACTATGCCGAAGAAAGAATGGTTTGCCGAGTGGTTTGACTCTCCTTATTATCACTTGCTGTATAACAACAGAGATGCCAATGAAGCGCGAGCTTTTATTCAAAAGCTTGTTGAAACGCTCGCATTATCCCCAGGCTCATCTGTACTTGATTTAGCTTGCGGCAAAGGTCGACACGCAGTAACGCTTGCAGAGTTAGGATTCAAAGTATTAGGTGCTGATTTAGCGCCACAAAGCATAGCAGCTGCCCTAGAGTTTCCAAAACTGCAACCAAGTCTTGAACTCGATTTCATGGTTCATGATATGAGAGAAGTCATCGAAAATCAGCAGTTTGAAGCCGTATTTAACCTCTTTACGAGTTTTGGCTATTTTGATGCGCTAGCCGATAATCACAAGGTTTGCGCATCAATCGGGACCATGTTAGCACCCAATGGTATACTCGTCATTGACTTTTTTAATGCACAGAAGGTTCGTCAAAATTTGGTAGCTGAAGAAAGCGTTTCAAGGGGTGACATCAATTTTGAAATCAAAAGATGGGCCGACGACACACATATATTTAAACAAATCAGCATCCAAGATTCGCAACACCACCAAACGATTGGTCCGTTTACAGAGCGGGTTCAGGCCCTCAGTTTATCTGATTTTCAAGAACTTTTAGAACCAAGTTTTGAATTATTGAATGCTTACGGCTCTTATGATCTTGCGCCTTTCAATCCGGAGAACAGCGATCGCCTTATTTTAATTGCAAAAAAGAAACCATGAATTTTTACATCGTAGAACTCCTTCTGATTGCCTCGGTTGTTTTTGGCGGTGCTGTAGTTAGTTATTTTAAAGCCACCAACAAAAATCAATATATCAAATTGGCCTTGGCTTTTAGTGGCGGTTTTTTATTGGCCGTCATTTTTCAGCATTTGCTTCCAGAACTTTATGGTTCACACGAAGGGCATGCGCATGCACATACTGAAGTGCTACCTACTTTTCAGGTGGGCGTTTTTATACTACTAGGTTTTTTGGTGCAGTTAGTTCTTGAATATTTTTCTGGTGGTATCGAGCATGGCCATGTGCATATCCATAAAGGACAAGCCATGCCTTGGGCCTTGTTTGTGTCACTTTCTGTACACTCTGTCATTGAAGGCATTCCGCTAGGGAATATGTTGCAAATTGGTACTGATCCAACTCAGCAAGCTGAATTTAATGGTAGTTTCTTGTGGGGAATCATTTTTCATCAAATCCCGGTGGCTATTGCGCTAATGACGCTTTTGTTGGCTACCAAACTTCAAAAGAGAAATGCTTGGCTCATCTTGTTAGCTTTCGGACTCATGACTCCGCTTGGAGTGCTGCTGGGGCTTGGCATCACCACCGAACAGCTTGGATTAAATGTTCAGCTTATTTTAGCCGTTGTGGTCGGGATGTTTTTGCACATTTCAACTACTATCATTTTTGAAACCACAGAAAACCACAAGTTCAATTTATTGAAACTTCTCAGTATTTTGGTAGGTAGTGGTTTGGCCCTCGGTCTTTTCTAGACAGCTACTGCTTAGAAAGGAAGATCGTCGTCTTCTTCTGAGCTGCTAGCTGTTGCACCTGGCATTGGATCTGAACCTAAAGACATAGCAGATGGCCCTGAACTTGGCATACCCATTCCTTGACTTTGGCCTTGCTTCTCAATGCGCCAAGCTTCAATGGTGTTGAAATATTTTACTTCGCCTTGTGGTGAAGTCCATTCGCGGCCGCGGAGGTTAAAAGACACTTCAACGCTATCATTGACTTGGAATTGATCAAGCATATTGCATTTGTCTTGGGTAGCTTGAAACATGATATCTTGTGGATACATAGAAGTAGTATCTGTGACAACAAACTCGCGTTTTTGGAATTTATCTGAGATTTTTTGGGTGTCTTGAATGACCTTAATGGTTCCGGTAAATTTGAACATGGATAGGATTGTTAGTTGTTAAACGATAAAAGTGTGAGCCATGCGGCTTCTAATTCATTTTGAGCGAGCAATTCTTTGGCTTGTAGATGGAGTGCTTTTTCTAGAGCTAGGGCGTCGTCTTCGAGTTCGAGGAAAAGTGGCGCCAATTCTATGAGTTTGTATTCGTTGACATCGGTTTCGTTAGGAAGTGCTTCTATGCCGGCTAACTGACCGAGGTCATTGGCGCTGAGTACTTCACTTGCTTTGATGTCTGGGGGCAGTGCATCATAGCCAATGCCGCAAGTTGTGATGGGTTTTTTAATTTCAAACATGGAGTTGACATCGGCACGGCAATACCAATCGCCACCCATGCGTGCTACAAGATCAATTTTATGTTGGTCAATGAGGCCTTGCTCATTGAGAACACTAGGGTCGATGTGCATTTGGACTACCTCGCAAATGATGAGGTTACCTGCACCACCTTCTTGGCCAAGCTCAATGATTTGATTCACTTTGCACTCAAACTGAACCGGGGCTTGTGCTACACGGTGGGGCTTGATTTTTTCAGAAGCTAAAGCGGTAAAGCCTGACTTTACAAATTCATCGACCTCAGGGGCATAGGGTGAGCTAGCTAAACTCATTTGGTGCACCATGTTGTAGTTGACCACGTTGATCACGACCTCAGGTACTTCTTTGACATTATTAAAAGTGTCTTTGCTTTGCCCGGTGCGCCCTGATCTGGCAGGTGAAAAAACCAAAATGGGTGGGTTTGCAGAAAAGACATTGAAAAAACTAAACGGCGCGAGGTTGTGCTCGCCTTTAGCATTAATGGTGGCCGCAAACGCGATGGGGCGAGGGCCAATGGCACCAAGCAAAAGTTGGTGCAAACGCTGTATTGGTAAATCTTTTGGATTGATGCTCTGCATAGAAAATCAAAGTTAGCCAAAATTCGTAAATTGGCGTTGTGATATTACGTACAATAACTTGCCTTTTCTGTCTTTTTTTAAGCATTCAGTTACATGCCCAAAATAAGCGCAATTCTTCAGGTAAACGCGAAGGAAAGTGGGTCTTTACGGGTAAAGATTTTCCAAAATCTGGAGCTGCAAAAGATGTAAAGGTCGAGGAGGGTTATTATATCAATGGCAGAAAGCAAGGCGTTTGGATCAAATATTTCCAAGACGGCAAGACCCCGAAGCTCAAAGGAAACTACACAGACAACAGGCCCGAAGGCGCATTCACGCGGTATCATAGCAACGGCAAAGTTGCCGAACAAGGTACTTTCAGCAAAAACGGCTACAAAGGTTTACTGACGCGCTACTATGAAAATGGTCAAGTGGCTTACAAAGCAAATTATAATAATGAAGGTCAAGAGAGTGGTTTGGTTCAGCACTACCATCCGAACGGAAGTTTAGCACTTACTTACACGGTTAAAGCCGGACAGGTCAGGGGAAAGGTTGCACGCTATGATCAAAACGGACAACTTTTAACCTCATTCCAAATTGACGAAACCGGAAAAATAGGCGCCGCTCAAAAAGCGAGCCCGAAACAAGTGCAACAAGTACCAGTTCATACGCCTACCCGCGACCAGACTATTTATCCACCACACTTGAGTAATCCAAAAATGAAGGGCTTGCGTTTTGTTCCGAACGGCTACAACAAAGTCTACAATAACAACGACGAAATTTGGATGGATGGCGAGTTTAAAAATGGGCAACTCTTTGACGGAAAGGTTTACGATTATGATCAAGACGGCATTCTACAAAAGGTGCGGATTTTTAAAAATGGGAAGTATCATTCAGAAGGGCAGCTCTAATTAAGGGGTTTTATTAATTTTACCCTCAAATTTTACGCATGAAAGCATATGTATTCCCTGGTCAAGGCGCTCAGTTCACAGGAATGGGCAAAGACCTCTATGATCAATCAGAACTTGCCCGCTCTATGTTTGCGAAGGCAAATGACATACTCGGATTCGATATCCAACACATCATGTTTGAAGGCTCTGAAGAAGCCCTCAAGCAAACCAATGTAACCCAACCAGCGATCTTTTTGCACAGTACCATCTTAGCGGCTTGTCTTGGTGATTCTTTTCAGCCAGATATGGTTGCCGGTCATTCTTTGGGTGAATTTTCTGCGCTAGTAGCTAACAAAACACTTTCTTTTGAAGACGGCTTGCGCTTGGTTGCTCAGCGTGCAGCTGCCATGCAAAAGGCCTGTGAGCTTGAACCATCAACAATGGCTGCCATTCTTGGTCTAGAAGACGAAGTAGTAGAACGCGTTTGTTCTGAAATTGATGGCGTGGTAGTGGCAGCCAATTACAATTGCCCTGGCCAGCTCGTGATTTCAGGTAGTGTAGCAGCCGTTGAGGCAGCTTGCGCCGCACTTACTGAGGCTGGTGCAAAACGTGCACTTGTTTTACAAGTAGGTGGTGCTTTCCACTCACCGCTCATGGAGCCTGCTCGTGAAGAATTAGCAGCTGCCATTGAAGCTACACATTTTGCAACGCCAAGTTGCCCTGTTTATCAAAATGTCAATGCGCAAGCAGTTACTGACCCTGCACAAATCAAAGCAAACCTAGTGACGCAATTAACAGGTGCTGTCCGCTGGACTCAAATCATGCAAAATATGTTAGCAGACGGCTGTTCTGAAGTCATTGAGGTAGGTCCAGGAAAAGTATTGCAAGGTCTTTTCAAGAAGGTAGATCGCGAGATTCCGACTACAAGCGCAAGCATCGCTCAATAATTTTATGGAAAAAGTTTCTCTCGAGCATCTTTGAAGAAAACATGCTTATGAAAAACTTCTTTTTTGTGTGGACGCTCGTAGCAGCCATAAACACAGTTGCCCAATCTGGAACTGGTGACGTCATCGGTACTTTTATCAATTTTGATACCCAACAACCTGTTGCTGGTGCAAAAGCCATGATTCGTGAAAATGGTCATGTCTATTTGGCGTTATCCAATGCTGAAGGTCGTTTCAGAATTGTTGGTGTTCCGGCCGGTACTTATGAAGTTGCTGGCTATTTTCAAGAAGATAGCACTGAAAAGGTAAGTGTAGAGGTTTTCATTGATGCTTACGCCAACGCGGGCAACATGTATTTTGCTTCCAAAACGCAAGTCACTGAAGCCATCCGTTTAAATGGTGGTCGTTACGAAAAGGCGCGCATTCAGATCAGCGAGGTACCCATGATGACAATTAGCTCTAAGCAAATCAAGTTCAGACCCGATAAATTCAGTGTGGTTGACATGGTCGCAAACTCTAACTCTGATATTAAAAAAGACGAAGACGGAGGTCTTATGTTCAGAGGGGCAAGAAAGGGCGACATGATTTATATGCTTGATGGTATCAAATCCAATGAGGTATTCAATGTGCCAAGTAGTGCCATTGGCAGAATTACAGTTTACACAGGTGGTTTGCCTGCGAAATACGGCGATACACTAGGTGGAGCGATTATCTTAGAAACGAAAAGCTATTTTGACCTTTACCGCGAGTGGGAACTGAATCAGCCCGATTGATTTTTAGTGAGTTGCATGAAATTCAGGAGCCTGTGCATAGGTGATCTCCCATAAGAAAAGACCATGTGCAGGCACTGATACCGCTGCTTCTGAACGGTCTTTTGCAGCTATAATTGCAGGTAAATCAGCGGCTGAAATTTTACTCAGCCCAACTTCAATGAGTGTTCCGACAATGGCCCTCACCATATTGCGCAAAAAACGATTCGCTGAAATTTCAAAGAAAATCTCGTCGTTTGCGGTGTGCCATTGGGCACTAAAAACTTCGCAGATGTTGGTCTTGACATCGGTGTGTAGCTTTGAGAATGAACCAAAATCTTGGACGCCTAATAAATGCAATGCCGCCTCATTCATGGCCTGAAAATCGAGATGACTTTGCACATACCAACTAAATTGTTCTTTGAAAGGATCTTTTTGTTGGTGAATAAAGTAGCGATAAGTTCTTTGCGTTGCATCAAAGCGCGCATGCAGGTCATGTTGCATTTCCCAAGCCTGAAAAAAAGCGAGGTCGGGGGGTGTCATGCGATTGAGCTTAAAAATCAGTTGTTGTGGATCCCAGGTAATAGGTAAATCGGTGTGCAGGAAATACTGCTGAGCATGAACACCGGCATCGGTACGGCCGCAACCCACCACCTCTATTTTTTGATTGCCATGTAACTTTGACAATGCTGATTCAATTTCTTCTTGAACGCTAGCTGCGTTGGGTTGAATTTGCCAACCATGATACGCACTGCCGTTGTAAGCTAAAGAAATAAAATAACGCGGCACTATTCAGGTTTTGGAATGAAAAACTGTTGAGGCAAAGTTTGAAGGGGTGCCTCAAAAAGATTGTAGCTAAATACACCCTCAAGGTCACTTACGCTAGCCCAAATAATCTTGTTGTTTTTCCAGTCAATTTGAAGATGGGTGTCATCCAGAGAGGTATTGATTTGCGCACCTAAGTTTTGTGGTGCAGACCATTTGCCGTCCTCAAGATGGCAATAGAAAAGGTCATAACCTCCCATTCCAGGATGGGTATCAGAGGCGAAAATCAGCCATTGCCCATCGGGGCTTACAAATGGTGTGGTTTCACGGCCTTCTGTATTGATGCCTTGTGCAAGTGGTGTTGCTGTTTCTTGCCAGATGCCATTCGTGTTTTTGAGCATATAAATTTCTGTGGCATATTTTTCAGCTTGTCTGTCTGAGACAAAATACAGTTCAATAGTGAAATCATCGCCGTCGGTCCAGAGGGTATCGGTTAGGGAAGGGGAGCCTTCAAAATAGCTGAGGTTAAGGCCTGCAATGGAGCGGATGATTTGTTTGTCATCCCAGGTTCCGGCTTTTTCAGTAGTGAGTTCAAAAATATCTGAGCTTTCGGTGTTTTGTTCTACAGATGCGGTAGTATTTACAGTGCCTAGTGCGTAAAGTCCATTTTTGGAAATATAAGATAGTGCATCAAAACCTTGGGTATTTATGATTTCATAGTTCTCAAAAAGCTTGACCCAAGCACCCTTGGTTTCAGGGTCTGGTGTAGCTTCGTAGATGTCCTCAAAGTAGCGTTGATCATCTGGGTTAAGGTTTGCGCCTTTGGTATCTGGATTTCTAGAGGTAAAATACAAATGACCGTTTGTTGGATGAAAAATTGGGCCATATTCGTCGTATTTGGTATTGAGGTTGGCTCCGAGTAAAGCTCTTTGGTTCTGGACAGCGCCACCTTGATAGGCAGCCAATGCAAATTCGCATTGTTGTTGTAGCGTCGCTAATCCTAAAGTTTGGTAGTCTTTTTCATTTTTAAGCAGTTTTTTTGCTTGCGCTAATTCAAGTAAGGCTTCTTTATGAAAATTAAGTGCCATATGAGTTTGGGCAGCAAGCGTGAGGTCTTCAAGGGTAGCTTTTGCGCCCGACACTTGCAGTACTTTTTGGATATGAATTTGTGCATCGTTGTATGCGCGCAAGTCGAATTCAGTAGTGGCTAACCAAAAAAGGGTTTGCAAATTAGTAGAGTCGAGGTTATAGGCTTGGCTTAAGAGCATGTAAGCATTGACACTTTGCCCCTCATTAAATAATTGAATGGCATTGGAAGTATAGCGTTTGGCTTGAAGGATACTTTTCTTTGAAACTCCTTGCGCCTGGGCAAAGTTTGAAAATAGAAGAAATAGAATAAGAGCTCTCATCGTCAGAATAATATGGAGAAGTAAAGATACTTAATTTCAAGCTCCCAAATCCTTATCTTTGTTCAAATACCTATTGGCCATCATGACTAAACTTTTTTGCTTTCTCTCCATCTTGTTTCTTTTCTCGGCTTGTTCATACAGTCAACAAGAACAACAAGAGCTCAGGCCAGATTATTCCAATTGGGTAGTACTCACTAATGGCATGGAGTATCGCGAAGTTGCTGCTCCTCAAAAATCAATTATTGGCGATTCCAAAATATCCATACTGAGAATGGATCCGCAACAATTTCGTTTCGATTTATTTACGGCTACTCAATACGATTCAATCAGCCGGAACTTATACACTTGGGCCGACACCTTTGATTTACTAGTATCCTTCAACGCCGGCATGTATAATTTGGCCAAACCATTACAAAGCAGGGCCTATCTTCAAAATGGCAAGCATTACAACAATCCAAATCTACTAGAGAATTTTAACCTCATGTTAGCGCTAGGGCCAAAAGCAAATACCAATCGTTCAAATATTGAAATTCTTGATTTGACTTGCGCTAATTGGCAGCAAGAGCAGCAAAATTTTAAAGGTTTTGCGCAAGGTCTTCGCATGATTGATTGCAATGGCAACCCGATGTTTTGGAAGAAAAAAATTCAATCTTGCAGTATGCTTGTTGCTGCCGAGGATGAAAAAGGATGGTTTTATCTCATTTTCACGAGGTCTCCATATACACACAACCAAATGATCAGCTTCATGACGGCCATGCCTTACGGCTTACACGATGCCATTTATTTAGAAGGCGGCCCAGAAACAAGTTTGCTAATAGATGTCAATGGCCACTGCATTGAAAAGGTGGGGTCTTGGGTTTCAACAACTTGGGAACGCGATGACAACAATCATTTTTGGCGTTTGCCAAACATTGTTGGGGTTCGTCGTTAAAAGTCAAAGCCGCCGAAAGGTGGCATTTTTATTGGCTGTAAAATTTCTTATCGACCTCATTAAAATATGTAATAATAAAACTTTTAATCAATGATAGTTATGCTATTATTTTTGCGGCAAAGTTAGTGCTATGAATCTGATTGATCGTTTTCATATTCCAGTTTTAGAACAAATTGCACTGCGCAATCCTCAGGCAACGAGTTTAGGTAAAAGGCTCATTGAAAGCAGCATTATTTTGTTTGATGAATTAGGTTTTGAGCAATTTACTTTCAAAAAATTAGCGCAAGCAGCTGCTACAACAGAAGCGTCTGTCTATCGTTATTTTTCATCGAAGCAAAAATTACTGCTTTATTTGGTCAATTGGTATTGGGGTAGGTTAGAATGCAGACTCTTACTTGAAGCTCAGGCCGGAGACCCCAAAGAAAGATTAGAAACCGCTTTAGCCATTTTAATCAACCCGAATTCTGCCGATTTATCGACTACAAATGAAAGAAGACTTCAGCGTATTGTTATTCACGAAGCGCCAAAAGTACTCTTGACTAAAGCTGTTGACAACGATCACCAAACAGGTTATCATCAAACTTACGCAGATGTTGTAAATTTTCTGGCAAAACTCATCCTTGCCTATCAACCGAATTGTAACTTTACACAAATGCTCGTGACAACTATTTTAGAGGGAAGTTTACAGCAACGCTTTTTTGCACAACATTTACCCGAAGTAACCAATTGCTCTGAAAAGGAGGATGCGGTCTACGTTTTTTACAAGCAATTACTTTTTAAATACCTCCATCATGAATAAAGATGTTAGCAAACCGTTTCAACGCTTTTGGGCAATTTTAAAACCTGATAGCAGGGATATCCGAGATATTTACTTGTTTGCCATTGTAGGTGGTGTCCTGAGTTTGGGTTTACCATTAGGTATTCAGGCCATCATCAATTTTGTGCAGGCAGGTAAAGTGAGCACATCTTGGTTTTTATTGGTAGGCCTTGTGGTGTTGGCTATCGGTTTTTCGGGTTTTATGAATATTGCACAGTTGCGTATTACTGAAAACCTACAGCAGCGTATTTTTTCGCGTTCGGCGCTTGAATTTGCAACCCGGATGCCTGCCATTCAGCTCAAAGAACTCTTGTTGCGCTATGCCCCTGAATGGACCAACCGCTTTTTTGACACACTTACCATTCAAAAGGGTATTTCAAAATTGCTCATTGATTTTACAGCAGCCTCATTACAAATATTGTTTGGCCTCATCTTACTTTCATTTTATCATCCCTTCTTCATCATTTTTGGTTTTGCACTCTTGGTATTATTAATCTTCATTTTTAGACTAACAGCAAAACGAGGATTCGTGAGTAGCTTAGAAGAATCCAAATACAAATACAAGGTGGCCAATTGGCTAGAAGAAATTTCGCGTAATCGCAATAGCTTTAAATTTCTTGGTCAGAAAGGCATTTTATTGAATCGTACCGATTCTTATTTACAAGGCTATCTTAAAGCAAGAGAAGCACATTATAAAGTATTGGTTCAACAATATAAATATTTGATCGGTTTTAAGGTATTGATTGCATTGGCGTTGCTCATTATCGGAGGTTTATTAGTGCTTTCTCAGCAAATGAATATCGGTCAATTTGTAGCGGCAGAAATCATCATCGTATTGGTCCTTAATTCGGTTGAAAAATTAATTGTCAGCTTAGAAGTGGTTTACGATGTTCTTACAGCCATTGAAAAAATTGGAGAAGTTACGGACCTCGCTCTAGAATCAAATGAGGGGCTTGAGCTCAATCAACTACAGACAAAATGTAGTGTCACTTTTGAAAATGTGAGCTATCAGACAAGTTGGAGCAATCAGTTGTTGTTTGAAGGATTAGATCTGAATTTTGAAGCCGGAAAGAAGTACTTACTTCGCGATCCAGAAGGTCACCGTAGCCAAAGTATCTTTTTGCTCATTGCGGCCATTACTGAACCCATCTCTGGATCGGTCTTGATAGATGGCATTCCAACAACAAATTTGAAAGTTGATAAGTTAAGAAATCGTATGGCGACCTGTTTGAAGCAAGATCAAATCATTTATGGTAGTGTCATCGATAACTTAACCATGGGCAGAGCAATCTCAACCCAAGAAGTTATAGAGCTCTCTGAGAAACTTGGTTTGGCTCTATTGATTTTAAACTTGCCAGATGGTTATCAGTCTTTTTTGAACCCCGAGGCAGGTGCTTTAAACAGAACTATGATTTCACTTATTCTCATTATAAGAGCCTTGCTTTCAAAACCTGCTTTGCTGCTTTGGGATACACATTATCAGTACTTAACGCAGGAGCAACAAGCAGTGGTTTTTGCGTATCTTGAACAGAACTGTGATTGTACAGTTATCTTAAGTGCCACTAATGATGAACTTAAAGACAAAGTATCAGCTGTTTATTCGCTTTCTCAATTTTAAATATTTCTGAACTGTATATAACTCAAAGAGATGTTAAACTTATCACCAAAAAATCAGAATCCAATAGAGCTTGATGGCTTAAAGGTTCAAGAGGTATTGAAGGCACCTTCGCAAAAATTGTTGCGCAATACAATTTACTCCTTGTTACTTATTGTATTTGTTATACTTTTTCTACCCTGGACGCAAAATGTAAGGTCAAATGGGAAAATCCTTACGCTCAGACCAGAGCAACGTCCTCAAACCATCAATGCTGTCATTGCTGGCCGAATTGAAAAGTGGTTTGTTAAGGAAGGTGACCTCGTGAAGCGAGGAGATACCATTATGTTTTTATCTGAGATTAAAGATGATTATTTTGACCCACTTTTAGTAGGTAGAAGCCAACAGCAGCTCAAAAGTAAAGAACTAAGTGTGGTTTCCTACGGAGATAAAGTCTTATCATTGGATCGACGCATTGATGCGTTAATAGAAACAGGAAAGCTAAAGGTAAGACAGGCAAAAATCAAAGCTCAGCAAGCCCAACTTAAGTTGAAGGCGGACAGTATTGAAAACCAGGCAGCTATGCTAAATTATCAAATAGCCAAAGATCAATATGAGCGTTTTGAAAAGTTGTACAAAGAAGATTTGAAATCTAAAACTGAACTTGAAGTTAGAAAAGTAGCTTACCAAAGAGCACAAGCAAGCATGATTGGCGCGCAGCAAAAATTATTGCAAAGCCGCAATGATATCATTGATGCCAAAGTAGAATTGAATTCAGTTGAAACAAAGTTTCAGGACGAAGTAGCTAAAGCTGAGTCGGACAAATTTACGGCGCTTTCAAGTATGTATGAGGCAGAAATCGATGTGAGTAAAATGCAAAGTAAGGTGGCTAATTACTCTATCAGAAACGGTATGTATTATATTTTGGCTCCTCAAGATGGGCGTATTACTAAAACATTATCGAGCGGAATTGGCGAAACCATCAAGCAAGGAAGTGCTATTGCGACAATTATGCCTACCGATTACGATTTAGCAGTAGAAATGTATGTGCGTCCGATGGACTTACCTTTGATAGAAGTAGGACAGCATGTTCGTATTCAATTTGATGGATGGCCAGCAATTGTCTTCTCAGGTTGGCCAAATACAAGTTATGGAACTTACGGTGGCGTTGTATTCGCTATTGATCAGTTTGCCAATGAAAACGGAGAATTCAGAATTTTGGTTTCTCCAGACAAAAATGACAAAACCTGGCCAACTGCCTTGCGTGTTGGAGGCGGTGCTTACTCGATGTTATTGCTCAAGGATGT
Organism: uncultured Lishizhenia sp.; assembly: GCA_964590425.1. Lineage (GTDB taxonomy): Bacteria > Bacteroidota > Bacteroidia > Flavobacteriales_D > Crocinitomicaceae > UBA952. Next base: position 18,094 of record CAZPWB010000018.1, read on the forward strand.
GCCAATTTGGTATGAATTATGGCGAAATGTCAACGGCTTCCCGCCAGATTACTACAAAACGAACAAAGATTCAGACAAAACAAAGGCTAAAGAGAAAAAAGATGAGAAATAGTAACTTACTCGTTTGGTTGTTGTTTTGCACTCCGGTTTTGTTGTTCGGTCAAAACTCAATGATTCGTCCGGAAGCTTTTTTGCTAACCGTTCTAGAGCAGCACCCTTTAGCCAAGCAAGCCAATTTAATTCCGGAGTTTGCTGAAACCTATGTCTTGAAGGCAAGAGGCGGTTTTGATCCTAAGCTCAACTATGATCTCAATCAAAAATACTACGGTGACAAGCTTTATTATAGCCTTTCAGACGCGCAATTAAAAGTCCCGACTTGGTATGGCCTGAGTTTGAAAACAGGCCTTGAGCAAAATCGTGGAACTTACCTAGACCCACAGGGAGCAACGCCAACAAATGGGCTTTGGTACGGCGGAATTGAAGCCAATCTGGGAAATGGATTACTGATTGACGAGCGCAGAGCAGAACTTCAAAAAGCTAACATTTTTCTGCAAAGTAGCGAATTAGAAAAACGTTTAGCACTCAATGAACTTTTGTTTGAAGCTGGTTATGCTTATTGGCATTGGTTCGAACAATACCATAGTTTACAAATTCTAAAGGAGGCACTCGATGTTTCCGCGATCAGACTCACGGCCATTAAGCGCATGGCAGAGCTCGGTGACAGACCAGTTGTCGATACTGTTGAGGCGGCGATTCAATTTCAAAACAGAAACGCAGCGTATACCGAACAGCTCGCCGCCATTCAAAATGCTACCGCTAATCTGAATCGTTTTTTATGGCAAGCAGGAGGAATTCCACAAGAAATTAATGAAACAGCACTTCCTATTGACATTAAAGCAATGGAACAACAAGGCACTAAGTTAATTACGGCGGCACCCCTAGATTCTGTTGTCCAAAGTCATCCTTATTTGGCCATTATTGATTTTAAACTCGAGGCACTCGATGTCGAAAAGAAATTTGCCAAAGAACAATTGAAGCCGACCTTAAGTGTCAATTACAATTTGCTCAATGAACCCATTCAGTATAACCCGTTTGCTCAAGTTTCAATCAATGATTACAAATGGGGCATCACGGCTCAGATGCCCTTGTTGTACCGAAAAGAAAGGGCTGCTTATCAGCAAACTCAACTCAAAATTGAGCAAACTCAATTCGAGCGCTTGGATCAAAAAGCGAGTCTCAAAGCCAAATTACTTTCAGCCAGAAATGATTATTTAAATGCTGTTCAGCAGTTAGAAATATATACGGAAAATGCCAAGAGTAGCAGAAAACTTCTTGATGCAGAGTTAAACATGTTTAATACTGGTGAAAGTACTTTGTTTATGATCAATGCCCGAGAAATTGCTGCGTTTCAAGCTGAACTTAAAGCGCTCAATTACATGGCAAAAACTGAACAGCTTTGGCTCAAATGGCAGTTTTTACAAGCTAACTTAGTTCGATAATCCAGAAATAAATTGGCATCCCCAATGAAATATTGAAGGGGAAGGTGAGGCCCAATGCCATCGGGATATACAGGCCAGGATCCGCCTTTGGAGCTGCTAAGCGCATAGCTGCTGGCACCGCAATATACGATGCACTCGCCGCCAAGACAGCAAAAACAAATCGATTAGAAACATCCGTGGTTACAAATTGCGAAAGCCAAGCCACGGCCACACCATTGATTGCAGGAATAATAAGCGCAAAAAACGCCATGTACCAGCCGTGCGTTTTGAAGGTTTTGATTCTACGCGCTGTTGTCATGCCCATTTCTAATAAGAACAAAGCGAGAAATCCTTTAAAAATATCTGTTGTAAACGGAGCAATATCCGCTGCTTGCTTGCTATCAGATAAAAGTCCGATGACCAAACTTCCCATGATCATGAGTACACTACCATTGGCTAATGAGTGTCTGAGCAATTCTTTGAGGCCCATGTTGGCCCCTTCGTTGTCATAAATTTTCAAAAGACTCACTCCAACGATAATAGCCGGAAACTCCATAAATGCCATGACAGCAACCATGTGTCCGTTCATGGTCAAGTCTTTGATTTCTAAAAATGAAAGAGCGGCAACAAATGTTACAGCACTCACTGAACCGTAAGAAGCCGCAACTGCAGCCGCGTTAGAAATCCCGATGCGTTTTTTGATGATAAAAAAAGTGTATACTGGAATTAAGGCTGCTACGCCCATTCCAAAGACTAAAGACCACCCAATTTCAGCAGTCCAAGGGCTATGCTGTAATTCTTGCCCACCCCTAAATCCAATCGAGAAAAGCAAGTAAAGTGAAATGAATTTAAAAGAAGATTCAGGTATCTCGAGGTCACTTTTGATGATGACCGCCAAGATTCCTAATAAGAAAAACAAGATGGTAGGATTGCTGAGGTCGTGTGTCAAAAACTGTAGGTTCATCGATTACTTTATTAATTATTTGATTG
>CAZPWB010000018.1:20661-37523 GCA_964590425.1 uncultured Lishizhenia sp.
ATTTTGATTGATTTTGATTGATTTTGATTGATTTTGATTGATTTTGATTGATTTTGATTGATTTTTCCTTTTACTATATTTCTTTACGGATTGCAATATGGACAAAATTCTGGATCTAGCTCCATATAATCTTTTCGTTTCTCTTCTTTTTGAAAACCACAGCATTTACATTCATAATGAAGAAGCTCATAAGTTTTGGTGGCTTGCTTGCATAAGGAACATGGTAAAGATCCCGAAGTTCGAACAACAGAAAAGTCTGGAGTTGAACAATCCGGGCATTTGGATTGAAGGCGCAAAGCAAGATCCTGAGCAGCTTTTTCAATATTTTTTTGACGCAACGGATTCTGATGTGCTCTTAGATCGGTTTCGAGTAGCCAGTTGTCACGATACTTTTCAAGTAAAGCTTGCAGTTGCTCCGTATTTTGAATACCTTTTTCGATAAGTTTTTGATCTGAATAGCGTTTGAAAACCATTCCTTGTTTGGGAAATTGATATTGTTCCAGAAAATTAATTAGTTGCTCCTTATCGAGGTAGCTCAAGTTCCCGTAATTAAGCTCGGTACTTACAGATCTCGAATAAATTTCTAGATTTTGATCGAGGTCTATGAACACAAGCCACTCTTCATTGATGGAGAGAAAAGGAATTTGTGGATGCGGACCAAAGGAGCCTTCACTGGCAATGGCAGCACGAGCGCCGCTAAATGCTAAACCCGCTAAGCATTTTTCTTTAACGGTTACTTTCGGGCCTTCACTTCTTGGGATTTCTCCAGAAAATGTCCCGAATAAGTCGGTGTCAAAATCGTAAAGCGTTTGAATTTTGATACCGAGTGGCTCGAGATACGGTGAAATCAAAGCTTCCTTATGATGCTTGCTGATGAGCTGAACTACTGATGGTAATGTTACCATTTATTAAAAGCTTTTCATTGGCATCCATTTTGCCAAAGTCCAACAAGAGTTTTTCTTTCATTGCTTTAAGTTCCTGGATACGCAGTAACGCCTCAGGATTCTCTGAGCCAAACATTTCTCTATGTTGGGTTGTTTTTCGATGGTGAAAAGAAATTTTTTGTTGAAGCATATTGCACAGTAGTTCTCGGCCTTCTTCTACAGTAAATTCACCCATGATTAATGCTAACTCATTTTGCATAATTGAATTTTATACAAATTTGGCACATTTATTGCATAAGTAAATATATAATAATAATATTGCAAACATTATAAAACGTTATGAACTATACCCTCAATCAACTCCGGATCTTTTTAAAAATTGTTCAGAAGCAAAGTATTACTAGGGCTGCCGAAGAACTCTTTTTAACACAACCTGCTGTCTCTATTCAATTGAAAAACTTTCAGGATCAGTTTGATATTCCACTCACAGAGATTGTCAACAAGAAACTTTACGTAACAGAGTTTGGTCAAGAGGTTGCAGCGGCAGCTGAGAAAATTTTAGAGGAAGTTTATGCGATTAACTACAAAACTGCCCAATACAAGGGTCAATTAAGTGGTCGCCTACGCATTAGTGTTGTTTCTACCGGTAAATACGTTATTCCTTTTTTATTGGCTGATTTCATGAAGGCACATCCTGGCGTTGAGTTGGTACTTGACGTATCGAATCGCGCTAATGTAGCCCTAAATTTGGAGCGTAATGAAACTGATTTTTCACTGGTGTCGGTATTGCCAGAGAGACTCAATTTGGAAGAGATACAATTTATGAAAAATCAATTGTATCTCGTTGGAAACAAGACCCTTGAGATTGATCAACAAAATTGGAGAAAGCAGTTAGAGGAGCTTACTTGGGTCAAAAGAGAATCGGGTTCAGCGACTAGAAAAGCCATGGATGATTATTTAGCTAGCCATGACATTCATATCAGAAGAAATATAGAACTTACAAGTAATGAAGCGGTCAAGCAAGCCCTTATTGCAGGCCTAGGATTTTCAATCGTGCCTCTAATTGGTATTCGCAATGAATTGAAATTAGGCGAATTAATCATCACGCCAATTCCGGATTTACCGTTAGAGTCGACTTGGCGTATTGTATGGCCAAAAGGGAAAAAGCACAATGGTGTTGCGTTGGCATACAAGGCTTATCTTGAAGAAAACATGCAAGCCATCATGCAAAAGAACTTTGGTTTTATTGATGGGCTTAGCGCTGTTCCAAAATCCATGCTCTAACACGCTCCATAAGCATAGGATCAAGGGATTGCTCGAGTGTAGCATATTCACTCAAACTACAAGTCTGGCACTTTTGGAATAAATGATTGGCTCCTTCTAAAATATAAAAAGAGCTTTTTTGTAAAGACTGTGGAGTCATGTTGGCTTTGAAAGCGTCCTGATTTGCTGTAGCTGGTACTTGAACATCTTTACTTCCATTGATAATAAGGAAGGGAAGATTGATTTTCTGAAGGTAAGTTGCGCTTTCGAATGCCAAGAATTGTCTTGCCCACTCACTGTCAAAAAAAGCAGTCATTTGAGTGTTCAATTCCCCAAGCGTTGAACCATCTAAAAGTTTCTTAGGAATGCTATCCCATACGGTTTTCAGCCAAGTCTCATATTGTTTTGAAAAATGATCTTGGTTTGTGTTCAAAGCAATTTTTGCGCCTTCTGCATAAAACCTTTGGTTCCATAGACTTTCTGTTTCTGAGTATCCACTGGCCTTTGGTATTAAGTATTGCTGCTCAATAAGCACTTCTTTTCCAGAGTTACCCACTGATGCAGCTTCGATAATCCCTGCGATGTCTGTTGTTTGTACGGCAGCGCGCAAGGCAGTCATGCCGCCTTCAGAATGCCCATAAATATAAATTTGGGCCTTTGGATAAGTCTTTTTAAAGTGTTGAATAATTGCTACTAAATCATTGGCAAAATCTACTTGCGAAGCTGTCTCAAATTTTCCACCAGATTTTCCTACGCCGCGGTCATCGTAGCGAAACGAAGCAATTTGATGGCGGCCAAGATCATCGGCTAATACCCAAAAAGGTTGATGACCTAAAATTTCACAATTTCGGTCTTGGGCTCCAGAGCCCGATACCATAATGACCACCGGAAAACTACTGTTTTTTTCGATATCAGGTAGGATAAGATTGCCTGAAATTTGGATCTTTTTAGCAACAGGAATGGATATTTCCCTTTCTTGATAAGGAAACGGCGCTTTAGGATCTTGTATTTTTCCTTGTACTTCTTTGATTTGTTGTACTTCCTTATAGAAAACGGCCTTCCATGTAATACCGCCCTGAGACATTTCACCGTTCAAAGAATCTCCTTGTAAATTTGCTGCGTAGGTCAGGCCAATAGCTTTCCAACTGAACCATAAGCTATCTGAAAACAGGCTGAAGTCAGTCATGGTTTGTGGCTTCATTTTTGGCTGATCCGGAATACTGACAATGATCGAGCCGTCTTGACCGATGCCCGTAACATCGAGGTCCATCAGTAATGATTTCCCAGCTATCTGAAAATTACTATGCCAAACGCCTTGAATTTGCGCTAGCAGAGTAAAATTGGTGAATGTTAAAATTGCACAAAATAAAATTCTAAACAGTTTCATTTTCAATTTTTTAGAGTTGCTAATAATTAGATATCTTAAGATTAGTAATCTACTACTTTATTTATATTTTGTTTTATCAATTCATCAATTCATCAAATCATCAAATCATCAAATCATCAAATCATCAAATCATCAAATCATCAAATGAACTTACTTATATTCTGGAAATAGCGAAAGAATCCCTTTCTCAGAAGCTTCACAAATGCCTCTTTCCGTTATTAGACCTGATACCAACCTTGCAGGCGTAACGTCGAAGCCATAATTGGCAGCAGGAGTAGTTTCTGGGCAAATGAGGACAGGTTCAATTTTTCCGGCTTTACTCTTGCCAATGACATATTTAACTTCGTTCTCATCGCGTTCTTCGATTGGAATTTCGCGCAGGCCGTCATTGATTTCCATGTCAAGAGTGGTGGAAGGAAGCGCAACATAAAATGGAATGTTGTTGTCTTTAGCTGCAAGCGCTTTGAGATAAGTACCAATTTTGTTGGCAACATCACCTTGGCGCGTGGTACGATCCGTCCCGACAATGACTAAATCTACCATGTCGTGCTGCATAAGGTGCCCACCGGTGTTGTCTACCACAAGCGTGTGTTTTACGCCGTGCTTGGTGAGTTCGTATGCGGTGAGGTTGGCTCCTTGGTTGCGCGGTCGGGTTTCATCTACCCAAACATGTACTTCGATGCCCTTTTGTACTGCTTGGTAAATAGGGGAGGTGATGGTTCCCCATTGGATACAGCCAAGCATGCCAGCATTACAATGCGTTAGGATATTGACTGGTGCACCTTTTTTTTGTGCTGCTATTGCCTCAATCAATGGTAAGCCATGAACACCAATGAGCCTGCAGGTTTCGATGTCTTGCTCCACAATCAGATTGGCCTCATTCCAAGCGGCTTCTAAAAAGTCATCGGCTTCATCGAGAGCAGCTTGCATGCGGTCTAGTGCCCAAAATAAATTGACTGCTGTTGGTCTGGATGCGCGCAAGGTTGAAAAAGCTTCATCGAGAAATGCGCCTTCATGTCCTTTTTCAATGAGTTCACGGACCGCAAGGAAAACTCCATAAGCGGCAGTAGCACCAATCAGCGGAGCTCCTCTGACTGTCATGCTTCTGATGGCGAGGTCAGCATCTTTGTAGGTCTTTAGTTTCACGACCACAAACTCGTGTGGTAGTTGGCGCTGATCAATGACTTCGATGTCGCGTTCTGGGGTTGTCCAGATGGTTCTGAAATTTGTACTCATGAATGTAATATTAAAAAAAAAGCCCGACGAGCGGGCTTTAATTATTTAGAGGCCAAAAGCCGTTTTGACTTGATCTACGTAGTCTAGTTTTTCCCAGGTAAAGAGTTCTACTTCACGAGAAACCTTTTTGCCGTCAGGAGCGGTAAAATTTTTGGTAACCACTTCGTTCTTGCGACCCATGTGTCCGTAGGCAGCCGTTTCTTGATAGATTGGGTTGCGCAATTTCAAGCGCTGCTCGATAAAATAAGGACGCATGTCAAAAATTTCTCCGACTTTGACAGCAATTTCACCATCGGTAAGGCCAACTTTTGAAGTACCGTAAGTATTCACATACAGACCACAAGGTTCTGCTACCCCAATTGCATAAGAAACTTGTACTAGAACTTCGTCACACAAGCCTGCCGCAACTAAGTTTTTGGCAATATGGCGTGTGGCGTAGGCAGCCGAGCGGTCTACTTTTGATGGATCTTTTCCAGAGAATGCACCACCACCGTGAGCTCCTTTTCCACCGTAGGTATCTACAATGATTTTACGACCTGTAAGACCGGTATCTCCGTGAGGGCCACCGATTACAAATTTACCTGTTGGGTTAATGTGGTAAGTAATGCTGTCATTAAACAAAGCTTGGATTGCAGGTGAAAGTTTGGCTTTTACACGTGGAATCACGATTTCAATGATGTCTTTTTTGATTTTAGCCAACATTTCTGCTTCGTCAGCGAAGTCGTCGTGTTGGGTAGAAACTACGATGGTATCAATGCGCTGTGGCACGTTGTCATCGGAGTATTCGATAGTAACCTGAGATTTTGCATCGGGTCTGAGGTAAGGAATGAGTGCCGCTTCATTGTTGCGAATAGCAGACATTTCTTGTAAGATTTTATGAGCTAAATCTAGGGCAAGAGGCATGTAGTTTTCGGTTTCTTTGGTTGCATAACCAAACATCATCCCTTGGTCACCTGCACCCTGATCTTCAGGGTTCTGACGCTCAACACCTTGATTGATATCAGAAGACTGCTCGTGAATTGCCGATAGGATACCACAAGAGTTGGCATCAAACATGTACTCAGATTTTGTGTAGCCAATCTGACGGATGGTCTCACGTGCAATTTTTTGAACATCGAGGTAAACCGTCGACTTCACTTCTCCGGCTAAAACAACTTGCCCCGTAGTAACAAGTGTTTCACAAGCAACTTTTGAAGTAGGGTCAAAAGCCATGAAATTATCGATGAGTGCATCGGAAATTTGATCCGAAACTTTATCTGGGTGTCCTTCAGAAACGGACTCAGAAGTGAACAAATATGCCATTGTTAAATTTTATTAGAGTGCAAAGTTACGAAATAAATTTACTTCCTTCTCGGGCTACTTTACGTAGTAAAGGATTTGGTCGGTAGCGGTCTTCACCATATTCAGCGAACAGCTTTTCAAGGCGATCAAGGACCCACTGAGCGCCCAATTCATCAGCCCAGGCCAATAAGCCTTTCGGATAATTGACACCTTTGGTCATGGCTAAATCAATGGCAGTAGGGCTTGCTACTTGCATAAAAACTGCATCACATGCTTCGTTGATGAGTAAAACCAAGATGCGTTCAAAAATTGCTTGCCCGAGTTGAGCGTCTTCATTGGTCTGCACAGGGCTTGCATTTTCAGCATAGTTGTAAAAACCTCTGCCTGACTTGCGGCCTAGAAAACCCGCTTCCATGTGTCTTTTTTGGGTAAAAGATGGCTTGAAGCGTGGGTCGTAGTAAAACGCGGCAAAAACCGTTTCGGTAACCGTATAATTGATGTCATTGCCAATGTAATCCATGAGTGTAAAAGGCCCCATTTTAAAACCTCCAATTTGCGTCATGGCCCAATCAATGGTTTCAAAGTTTGCCACACCTTCTTCATAGATGCGCAGCGCCTCCCCATAAAAAGGTCTTGCCACCCGATTTACAATAAAGCCAGGAGTGTCTTTGCAAACTACTACCGTTTTATTCCAGGAAGCAATGAGCTTTTCAATGCTACTCGTAATTTCCTGCTCGGTAGCCACACCGGGTATCACTTCTACAAGGGGCATCAGCGTTGCCGGATTGAAAAAGTGAATGCCCAGAAAGCGCTGTGGTTTTTGAAGGCAAGCACCAATAGAGGCAATCGATAAAGATGAAGTATTACTCGCTAAAACACATTCATTTGAGACTACTTGTTCAAGCTGTTTGAATAGCTCGTGTTTAATTGTTAAGTTTTCTACGATTGCTTCTATCACCAAAATTGCTCCTTGATGATCAGTTAGATGATTGGAATAGCTGAGGTTTTCTTTGATTTGCTTCGCGGCTTCAGCCGAAATTTTGGCTTTTTCAACCAATTTTTCTAGGCTAGCATTGATTTGTTTTTCAGCCTTTAGAAGTTGTTCTGGATTTGTATCAGATAGCACTACTTTGTGTCCTGCTTGTGCGGCCACTTGCGCAATTCCTGCGCCCATAGTTCCTGCGCCAATGACGCCAATTTGTCCTTTCATGTTAATAACCTTTAAATTCAGGACTTCTTTTTTCGAGGAAGGCTTGAACTCCTTCATTGAAATCATGGGTTTGTCCTGCTTGGGTTTGTAGTTGTTCTTCTAAAAAGAGCTGCTCCTCTAAAGTCTGGTTGAAACTTGAGTTAACCGCTTTTTTGGTTAAGCCAAATGCTTTTGTTGGCATTTTAGCCAATTGCAAAGCGAGATTTGAAACGGTTTGTTTAAATGCTTCTTCTGAAACGGCTTTGTAAATCATATTCATGGCTTCGGCTTCAGGGGCCATCACTTTTTCACCGGTAAGCATTAATGCGAGTGCTTTTTGTGCCCCGACCAAGCGAGGTAAAAAGAAAGTACCGCCTGAATCTGGAATGAGCCCAATTTTTGAGAAAGCTTGAATAAAGGCTGCACTTTCTTTAGCGATGACGAGGTCACAAGCCAAAGCAATATTGGCGCCAGCCCCAGCCGCAACACCATTAACAGCAGCGATTACAGGTTTTTCAAGCGCTCTGATTTTTAATATAATTGGGTTGTAGTGCTTGGCCACGATATCTTGCAAGGCTGGCCCATTCGGGTCGGTAGCTTCGGCGAGGTCTTGACCAGCGCAAAACGCTTTGCCTTCACCTGTAATGACTACTGCCCTAATTTGTTCTTCTTTTGCACAAAAATCAAGTGCAGCCTGTAATTCAAAGGCCATTTCTTGATTGAAAGAATTGAAAACTTGGGGTCTGTTTAAGGTCAGGGTACACACACCGTTTTCTATGATTTGATTCAATGATTTCATGTCACTTATTTTTGATAACGATTCAAGAGCGCAGTGGCGCGTTCTTTCATTATGTTTCTTAATGCGAGGGGTTCAACAACCTCAACTTCGCCTGCATAGCCTAGGAGGTTTCTGATAAATTCTTCTGATAATAAAATACTGAGTTCAAAATAGTGGGCATCGCCATCTACTTTTAAGAGCTTTTGAGAGCTGTGAAATGCTTGCGAAGCGATGTATCTTGCAGCTACTGGGTCAGCCTTTAAAATGATTCTTTCAGGTTTGCCTTTGTAGGCTGTAATACCTACTGCATTTTGAAAATAAAGTGCAGCGTTGAAGTCTGAGGGAATTTCTGCGGGTTCTTCTAATAGTTGCAATTCGCTCATGCGGTCGAGTGCAAAGGTCAGAATGTCTTGTTTTTGTCGGTCATAACAAATGAGGTACCAACGGTTTCTGTATTCTTTCAAAAACAAAGGGCTGACATTTCTTGGTTTAGATACCTGTTGTTGAAACGATGTATATAAAAACCAAACCCTTTTTTTAGAGCGTATGGCTTCTAGTAAGACTGGCAAGAAGTCATTGCCACCCGTTGAGAATGCTGCTTCAAATTGAATATACTTGGAAATTTCTTGACTTTCGTCGGTATCACCAACGGCTACGCGATCTACAATTTTATCGATGGCAGATCCAAATTGCTGAAAGAACGGGACCTCTCTAAATTGCTGCAAAGTTGAAACGGCAAAGCGAATAGAAGCGAGTTCGTCTTCAGAAAGCGGGACGTCATTGATGCTGAAATCAGGGTCTTCATAAAAGTAACCCCCATTTTTTTTGCTATATCGGATCGGCGCGTCGTGTTCCATCTTCATGTTGAAGAGGTCTTTTTCAATGGTAGAGGCACAAATATGTGCACCGTCCTCAGAACCAAATAAGGCTTCTTCGCAGGCAGTCCTGAGTTCCTCTTTAGATGGGTAACTCTTGTACTTATTGCGCAGCATCCTGTCGATGATGCGGTAACGAATCAGCGCATTTTTAATGTGAGGCATTAGTTCAATTCAGCCTTTTGTTGGTATCCGAATAATTCAAAAAACTTGATGGCTTTGACCACCTCGTAAGGAACATCGTCTTCCCAGCTGTTTGCGTTTGCCTTGATTTTACTCAGGACGTCGTCCGACAAAATATGTAGCAAAGAAGGGTCGTATTCTTGTAGGGCGGTGATTTTGTCGTTGGCTTGCATGTAGTTGAGCAGGCCAATCATGTTTTCAGGAAGTTTGATATTACCGAGGTGATACAAGCTGCCATCTTCTACATTAAGAGCAGGGTAGATGTACAACTTCACATTATGACCAAAACCACGACCAAAAGCTTCTAATAATCCACCTGGTAAATTATCGTAGTATTTTTCGTCAAAGATGATATGGAGGTTGTAAATACCCATAATGACTCCCACTAAGTTTCCGCGTGCAATAGACGACAAGTACTCTAGCATTTTGTAATGCTTGAGGTAATTTGAAACCATAACGGTATAACCCAGAGACCCGAGCAATTCAGCGCGATCGAGGAAGTCTTTGTCTGAGATTTTTCCGTCTGCGGTGAGGTCTTTGAGCGTGAGTTCAAAAACGACCTCAAGGTTTTCAGGTTTCACGCGTTTTTCTTTAGCAAAAGCAGCGCGTGCGCGCTCAATCATGTCTATATGTACTTTTGTTACAGGTCTGAATCGACCACGCATAAGGAGGATATTCTTTTTGTAAAGCGCTGTTGATGGCTGCAGTACATTTTTGGCAAGGTCAAACATCGTGGCGTTGGTAATGCCACGACGCACTAAATTAAGCGCGATAATTCGGTTATCCATGTCTTCGAAATCAGGACCTGAAATGCGCAGCATGTCAATCTCCATGCGATCTGGTGGCAAACGGTGCACAATGCTATCAATGAAACTATCAATGTCTCCGGACTGAAAATAACAGGCGTAAATCAGGTTGACTCCTAAAATACCGAGTGCTTCTTGTTGAGCTTTGTGGCTGTTGTCGTGCATTTTGATGTGCAAGATGACGTCATTGGGCTTTTTATTCAAGCCTAATTGAAAACGCAAGCCTACCCAGCCTTGGCCTTGGTTCGTTTTGTGGTAATTCAAAGACTCAACGGTATTGCAAAATGCAAAAAAGCGGGAATCTCGATTTTTGACAGGCAAAATATCTTGTAGCTTCTTGAACTCGGTTTGCAACATAGTGACCAACCTTTCTTCACAAACATAACGCACCGTTTCGCCATACATGGAATCAGAAACTTTCATGTCGTAGGCAGATTGCGTATAGGCAATGGTGCCGGAGCTACCACCTGCTTTGAAAAAATTAGCTGCAACCTCTTGGCCTGCTCCAATTTCAGCAAAACAGCCATAGATATCTGCCGTTAAATTGATCTTTAACGCTTTGTCTTCGGTGGTTAATCTATTTGAGCTCATGTCTAGTTTGGATCTTTGAATTTTGGATTACTCACAAAGGAATTGTCGGTAAGAGTCAGTAAGAATTTTTTGAGTAGGTACTTTTCTTCTGTACTAAGTTGCACCCCACCTTGATTGGCAAATTCAATGAGCGGATCAATTGTTGGTGAAATATGAACCCCACTAGAATAGTGTTCGATCACTTCGTCAAGCGTTTGAAAACGGCCGTCATGCATGTAAGGTGCGGTGAGGGCAATATTTCGCAAGGTTGGAACTTTGAACTTTCCGTAGTCTTCGGGGTTTTGGGTAACGGCACCGCGCCCAAGATCTGTAAAGTTGGCATCTAGGCCGTTATTACTATATTTTTTGACACGCATGAGCGGCCCGTTGTGACAATGAAAGCAATCAGCACCGTTTAAACTTTTAAAGAGGTCATAGCCCGCCCATTCTTCAACATCAATTTGCTGCAGCAAGGATTGCTCTTGGTTATTGAGTGGCATGCCGTTTTCGTATTTATACATCACATCAAACTTAGAGGAAGCCGAAATCATGGTTCTGATAAATTGTGCCATTGCCTTTGCAGCTTTCAGAGAATCTATCCCTGGTTCACCAAAGGCCTTGAAAAAACGATTTCTGTATGCGATGTCGAGGTTGAGTTTGTGGATGGCATCTGGCCAGCTTTGGTGTAATTCAATAGGGTTGGTAACCGGCTCGAGAATCTGTATTTCAAGGGTGCTTGCGCGCCCATCCCAAAAAAAGAAGTTATCCCAACCTAAATTGATTAAGGCCATGGAGTTACGTGTTCCGGCAATTCCGGCAATTCCGGTGGAGTATTTATTTGGGTCCGAAAAACCATGCTGCGCTAAATGACAAGATGCACAGCTCATGGAATCGTTGCCGCTGAGTCTTTTTTCATAGAACAACCATCGCCCAAGTTCAACGCCTTCGATTGTCATGGGGTTATCGGAGGGGATGATCATGTCGGGGAAATGATCCGGAATTTCGAGAAAATAAGGGCTTGGTTGAAAGGTCGTTTGATCTTTTTTACAAGCACTTAGAAAAACTAAGCCAATAATAATGAGTACAAGACGTGTCATTAGTAGGGACTAATTGCGTTTTTAAAGTTGGTGATGACTTTTTGGGTAAGCGTTTCTTGCCCAGCAGCCGTATGCGTGAGGTATTCGTTGTTGAGGTGAATGGCAGTGCTGCCTGAACCCAAAAATGCCAAAAGGTCAAGCTTCAATTTAAATTGCTTGGTGTTGTTGCCAATATCTTGCCAATTGACATTGTTAAATTGAAGATACTGCAAGTAAGGATCTGTGCCGATATGGAAACTAAAAGAAAGATCGGTATTGACAACGCCGTCGGGGATGGTATCAACCTTGCCTTCTAAGTTCATGAAAATATATCCTGAACTCCAACCCCAATGCATGGGGCCAGCATTGCTAATATTGAGCGGGCTTTCATTTGGAAACGCACTAGGATCGAGGTGGTTTAAAGAAGCATCGACTCCTAGAACAGTACTTAAATTGCTAAAAGTTTGTGAGGCACCCTCCTTTTTGAAGAGTAAAGAGCCTGTTTCGCGGTAGTCTAGAAGTGCGGCTTGATGCAAGCTTGAATCTCCGTTGGCAAAGAGCGTAAAATAACACTTGAGTTCGGTGAATTTGATAAGGAAACCTTCAGGGGTGGTGTACAATGAATCCATGTAAAATGGCTGCGTACCAAAAACAGGTTGCATATCAAGTTGTAAATAGCTCTTCTGAGGCGTTGGGGTTTCGTCACCGCAAGCGCTCAAAAACAACAACACGAGTGTGGTTAAAAATATAGCTCTCATCTAACAAAAATACGTCAAAACGCTCAAATTGTTCTTAATTTTAGGAATTCTTCTGCGAAAAAAAAAAGATGCCAAATACCGCTAAAAAAGCCCTTCAAGTCTATGCTGCTTCTGCCGGAAGTGGAAAGACGCATCGGTTGGTTCTCGAGTACCTCAAAATCCTTTTAGACGACCCCTCTTATCGCTCCAAATTTCGCAGCATTGTGGCCATGACCTTTACCAATAAGGCAGCCAATGAAATGAAAGAAAGAATTCTTCAAACCTTAAGTGGCTTGGCATATCCGCATAAAGCTGATCGTAAAGCTAAAGCATTGGCAAAGGGGCTTTTAGAAGAGACAAGCCTCACTGAGGCACAACTTCAAGAAAGGGCCCTCGGAGCCCTTCAAGGAATTTTACATCACTACGAAGATTTCAATATTTCAACTATTGACAAATTCAATTTAAGGCTCATTCGTTCGTTTAGTCGCGATCTTGATATTGCTGCTGATTTTGAGGTTGTGATGAATGAAAAGCTCATCATGGAAGAAGTGGTGGACCTCATGATAGCTCAGCTCGGGCAACCAGATGCTAAAGAGCTCAGCGACTGGATGCTTTCATATGCCCGAACAAAGGTGAGTGAAGGTGAATCGTGGGATTTCAAAAAAACATTGTTGCAATTTGCTGAAATACTCAGTAAAGAACGCAACGTTAAAGAAGTCGAACAGCTCTTAAATACGACCTATTCAAAAGAAAATTACCAACTCATTAAAGACGAAGCAACGCAGGTTCAAGAAGCATTTCTTGAACAATGTAAAGTCGTATATACGGCAGCGGCGCCATTTATTGCTGGCCTGAAAAATGCCCGCGATCAAAAACGCCTTGAGGCCATAGGTACAGATCCAAATTGGGGCCTTGGCAAGCTCAGCGGGCCGTTTTATAACGCAACAACGCTTACCATCCTCGAAGAAAATAAATGGGAGCTCCCTAATGACATCAACGAGGCCCTCCTGAGCTTGTCGCCTGCGTTTGAGCAGGCGTTTGCTGCCTATTCTGTACTCGAAGTTCGCCGCAGAAACTTTTATAACTTGGCTCTTTTGCAGTATGTAGCGCAGCAAACCAAGGCCCTGATGTCAGCGCAGCAACAAATCCGCATCTCGGAATTCAATCAACTGATCAGCCAGTTGGTAAGAGGCGAGCAGGCGCCATACATTTATGAAAGACTCGGGATTCGCTACGAGCATTTTTTACTCGATGAGTTTCAAGATACCTCGCGCTTGCAATGGATTAACCTTATTCCGTTGGTTTTAGAGGCTATTTCTTACAAAAGAGCAAACCTCATAGTTGGCGATGCCAAACAAAGTATTTACCGCTTCAATAATGGTTTAGCTGAGCAGTTTGTGGAGCTCCCAGGGCTTTATAATCCGGAAAACGATCCAAACATGGCTCAAATGAGTCAACTCTTCCAAATCAGTGGCCAGAAAAAAAGCCTCGATGAAAATTATCGTTCAGCTCAAGAAATAGTCCAGTTCAACAATGTCCTATTTGCTGAGCTCGCCAAGCGCTTGAATGGTCATCAGGCCCTCTTTTATCAAGATTTAGTTCAGACACCCAAAGCAGATTTACAAGGCTATATTCGCATTGAATCGCTTGTCAATGATTTGCCAGACGAGCTTTTACATGAAAAGATACTCAGCACTGTTAAAGAAGTGCTACAAGATCAGTTTAGGCCGTGTGATATCTGTATTTTGACTGAAACCAACAAGCAAGGAAATCGATTAGCCATTGCCCTTAATGAGGCGGGTCATCAAGTCGTTTCTCAAGATTCCCTCCTGATTTATCAGCACCCTACCGTTCAGTTATTTTTGCTTTACCTTAAAAAACGCGCAAGGCCATCTAATCCTACGCTGGCGAAGCGCTTTGCAGAGGCTTTTTTGCAGTTCAAAGGAGATTTTAATGTCACACATTATATGTCCTACTTTGTTAACAAAGAAAAGAACGGAAAGTCGTATCGTGTTTTTGATGAAAATAAATTTTACACCGATCATTTCGGTTCTGATGAGGCTTTATTTATGCCCTTCGAGCATCTTTATGACTTACTTCAAAAGGTAGCTCAGTTACTCGGTCTTGATGACAGCCAAGATCCTTACTTGCATCACTTTTTTGATATCGCTTTTCAGTATCAACTCAATCGAAACGCCGAACTCCTGCCATTCATAGAATATATGGAGCAAAACAAAGATAAGTTGGCGCTGCAAATGCCTGAATCAACAGAAGCTATTCGCATCATGACGATTCACAAGGCAAAAGGGCTTGAGTTTCCAGTGGTGCTCATTCCGAGTCTTGATTTCAACATCGATATTTTTAATCAGGCTAAATTCTTGATCCCGGTAGGTCCAGACCTCACTTACTCGTATCCAAGCGGAAGCATTCCTGAATACAAAGCATTTAAAGAGAAGGAGCTCGCTGCGATTTTCCTTGACAAACTCAACTTACTTTATGTAGCCTTGACAAGACCCGAACTCAGGTTGTATGTTTTTAACCATCATGCAAAATCTGGTTTTGGGGCGCAAATACATCAAGCCTTAGAAGCTTTGCCATTGACATGGTCAGAACCACAAATATTGAATGTCGGAACACCTTCACCAAGTAAACCCGTTCATGCCGAAGCCGATACTTTATTTTATCATCCAGCCTCAATGACTGATCAACTTTGGTATCCATCCTTGGCTTTCAGACAACAAGGTCTTGAAAGCACTGCGAAAGATCAGCTTTATGGTTTGGCTTTTCATCGTGTCATGGCCTTATGCCCAGATCCTCATTCATTAGACACAGCCATGCAAATGGCCATTGACGAAGGAAGTGTCGGAGCTGATCAACAAGCAGAAATTCAGCAAGGCGCACTTAGATTTTGGTCTCATATTGAGCAAAACAAGCTGTTTGACGGTGTTCAAGAACAGTTCAATGAGCAACGCATCATCGCTGATTTCAATGAGCTCAAGCAACCTGACAAAGTTTGGTTGAAAGCAAATGAGGTTGTTGTAATAGATTTCAAAACAGGGAAGCGCCAAGACAAAGACCTCGAGCAAATCGGGGCTTATGCCAAACTACTCAACGAAATTTTTGATTTACCAGTTCGAGCGGCACTCTATTACGCCCAATTTGATTTATTCCTTGATTTGTAGACGTTGGTCTCCGGCAGCCATTTTAATAAAGGTGTACACCAACGGATGAGGTAAATCACGTGTTGAAGAAATTTGCGGGCAAAAGCTGGTCGCTAAAAAGAATGGATGCTTGCGCAATGAAATAATTTCTGGATCTTCAAACTGATTGACGGCTTCTACATCTATAAATTGCCCGACGAGTTGCTCCAACAACTGCGGATACATACTAAAGCGCGTTGCACTGAGTTCAATTGCACTGCAATTTTCATAAAGTTTCTCAACAGCACTAGTTCTCGGAAAGACCTCAATTCTTTCAAAATGAGAGCCTGCAATTAAATTTTCAGAGATCAGTTTCTCTCCGAAAGGGTTTAGATTATTGGCAGATATGAGTTGGTCGATAAAGAGCTTGAAACATTCACCAGTCAAAAAGACTGGAATCGATAATTCAAGTAACTGTTTGAAAATTCCGGAAAGAAAAAATGGATTTACATAGGGGCCTGGAGCTACCCAGATACCGTCGTATTGTTCAAAGAAGGGCTTTTTTTGTTGGAGCGCTTCGTTTACTTTGATCCAGTAATAATTGAGTTCTATTTCAAGAAACTCGGCAGCGTGGTCCAAGGAAAGATTTGTCGCGTGATGCGAGTTGTAGGTGAAGTTGTAGTCGCCTATGATTGCTATTTTGAGTGCTTCACTCATGTAGGCGTATTAGTTCAAAATAGGTTAGCGTTTGAACCAACCTCTAAACTTAGCGTTGGAGATTTGTAATGACTCTTCAACACCAGTCTGAGAATCGACATACCATACTGTACAGCTAAATGTAACCTCGAATAAAGAGTAATCTCCGGTAGCATCAGAAGCTTGATCGAGGATGGTGAAATTAGCAATTTGACCCATTGGTTGGCTTTCTCTTGAAATCCAGATTTTACCAGTGTTGTCTGTATATGTTACTTGAACACCGTCTGCACTGTTGGCTACCAAAGATGCCATATCCTTAAATTGGATTGGTGTACCCGAGTTGGTCATGTGAAAATCGTTGAACATTGGAAGTGTCGGAGCCGAGTTTCCGGTTGCATCCCATTCAAGCCCACCAAAGGTAAGCGTAATGCTCTGTGGATTCGTAATAGAAGCCATTCCTGACATGAAAATTTGTCGGGATAAAACTGGAGCTACGTTAATGACTTGTGTATCAAGTGCGAAGCCTAAATATTTGTTTACATTTTGTGTGAGTTCAATTTGTGTACCGTTGATTGTGGCAGCAAAACTGGCATTGAGGTCCACTTTGTTGCTTGGTGGCGGTATGACTTCATGCTCGATACAAGCTGAACCAATAAACAATAAAAGTGAAGCTAAAAAGGCAAAACGCACTAGTTTCATGTAGTTTTATTTAGGTGATAATAACTCAAATTTAGAGGTATAAACGGAATTGACCAAAAAAA
>CAZPWB010000019.1:0-37276 GCA_964590425.1 uncultured Lishizhenia sp.
AGAAAAATCACCTGAAGGCCTACGGAATCGCCTACTGGACGCTTGAAAACCAAGTTACGATTGAATGGCTGCTCAATTACCGTGGCGGATCTTTTTTACTACCTCATCTACAAAGCATTGAAGAAGAACTCTTATTGCGCAATGTAAGTTATCAGGTTTTAGCTGACGGTCAAGTCAATCAAATTAAAGCTCAAATCAATGACCCCGAGGTGAATATGGAGGTAGTGCAACTCGAGAAAGCGCCCAAAATTGCGGTCTATACGCCACCAAATAAAATGCCCTGGGACGACGCCGTGACGCTCGTGCTCGAATACGCTGAGATCAAATACGATAAAATCTATGACTCAGCTATTGTCAATGGTATTTTACCCAAATACGATTGGTTGCATTTACACCATGAAGACTTCACGGGGCAATACGGAAAATTCTATGGCTCAGCGCGCATGCAAAGTTGGTATCAACAAGAAGTGGCCCGCACCGAAGCGTCTGCAGCCAAGCTGGGTTATGCAAGCACAGCTGCGCTAAAAAGAGCCGTGGCGGTCAATATTCGGAATTTCGTCATTGGTGGAGGCTTTTTGTTTACCATGTGTTCCGGGACCGATTCTTTTGACATTGCCTTGGCTGCTGAAAACGTGGATATCCAAGAGTCTATTTTTGACGGCACCCCCTCCGATCCAAATGCCCAAGAAAAACTCAATTTCAACAATACCTTTGCTTTCCAAAACTTTCATATCATCAAAGACCCAATGGTCTATGAATACTCAGACATAGACGGCACTGAACTCAGAAACAAACGCCTCATCACAGAAAAAAGCGACCAATTCACGCTCTTCGATTTTTCCGCCAAATGGGATGTCGTCCCGACAATGCTCACGCAATGCCATGTTGATGTCATTAATGGCTTCATGGGGCAGACCACCGACTTTCACAGAGAATTTATCAAGCCTAATGTGCTTATTCTCGGAGAAAACAAAGCGGCAAATACGGCCCGCTACGTACACGGTGAATTTGGACAAGGTACCTGGACTTTCTATGGTGGACACGACCCCGAAGACTACCAACATTTAGTTGGCGACCCCCCAACCGACCTCAATTTACACCCCAATTCTCCGGGCTACCGACTCATCTTAAACAACATCTTGTTCCCAGCGGCAAAAAAACAAAAACGAAAAACATAGATTTATTGCTTTGTATGGCATTTTTCTATGTTTTTTGCTTAAACTTGCAACGAATTTCCAATTACCCATTTCAGGGACTGCTCCAAATTCAGCATTTAACTTACCATTGATGGATCTTAAAACATTAGAGAGTAAAAAAATCTCAGACCTCCGTGTCATTGCACAAAGTCTAGGCCTCGAAGCCGGTGCACTTAAAAAAAACGAACTGATTGCAGCAATTATGGGAGAACCAAATGCTGCTCAGCAATCAAGTGCCTCAAAAGAAACTCCGAAAGCTACTCAAGCAGAGCATTCAAATGAGTCAATTGTCGCAGCAACAGATGCCACGGGCAACGCTCAGTCAAATACGCGCACAAAAAGAACAAGAAAACCAATAGCAAGCGAAGAATCTTCAGAAAATAAAAGCACTGAAACTGTTGCTACAGATGCTGCTCAAGCAGCAGCTACTCCGGTGGCTAATGAGCAAAAAGATCAACCAAGACGCGAGAAGCAGCCCAGACAAAACAACCAAAACCAAACTGGCAACCAAGGCAACCAGAACAATCAGGGTAACCCAAATCAACAAAACAACCCGAACAAGCAAGGAAACCAAAATAATCCGCGTTTCAATCAACGCAATGAGCATGCTCAAAAAGAGCAACAAAATTCAGACGCCAACTCTGAAAATGCAGCCATTGAAGCCATGAAAGAAGATCTTTATGACCTCGTTGGAATTGTAACCGCTGAAGGCGTTCTTGAAGTGATTCAAGATGGTTATGGCTTTTTGCGCTCGTCTGATTACAACTATTTACCTTCCCCTGACGATATCTATGTTTCTCAAAACCAAATCAAGTTATTTGGTTTAAAAACCGGCGATACCGTCAAAGGAACCATTCGCCCACCGCGTGAAGGAGAAAAATTCTTCCCGTTGGTGAAAGTAGAATCAATTAATGGCCGCGATCCATCTTACATCCGTGATCGCGTACCTTTCCAATACCTTACGCCGCTTTTCCCTTCTGAAAAGTTTAAACTGACTGGCCACTCCCAAGAAACGCTCTCAACGCGTGTTATGGACCTTTTCGCGCCAATTGGTAAAGGACAGCGCGGTATGATTGTGGCGCAACCTAAAACGGGTAAAACCATGCTCTTGAAGGATGTCGCAAACGCAATTGCTGCCAATCATCCTGAAACTTACTTAATCGTCTTACTCATTGACGAACGTCCTGAAGAGGTAACAGACATGGCTCGCTCAGTAAAAGCAGAAGTCATTGCCTCTACCTTTGATGAACCAGCAGAGCGCCACGTAAAGGTGGCCAATATGGTCCTTGAAAAAGCGAAGCGCATGGTAGAATGCGGACACGACGTTTGTATCTTACTAGACTCTATTACCCGTCTAGCACGCGCATACAACACAGTTTCTCCTGCATCTGGGAAAGTACTTTCTGGTGGTGTCGATGCCAACGCATTACACAAGCCAAAAAGATTCTTTGGATCAGCTCGTAAAATTGAAAACGGTGGTTCACTTTCTATTTTGGCTACTGCCCTTACTGAAACTGGCTCAAAAATGGATGAAGTCATCTTTGAAGAATTCAAAGGAACCGGCAACATGGAACTTCAACTTGACCGCAAAATTTCTAACCGTCGTATTTACCCTGCTATTGACATTACAGCATCGGGTACGCGCCGCGAAGATTTATTAGTTGGTAAAGATGTGTTACAACGCGTCTGGTTACTCAGAAAATTCATCGCAGACATGAACCCAGTTGAAGCGATGGAATTCATGAAATCACACATGGAAAACACGCTATCCAACGAAGAATTCTTGGTTTCAATGAATAGCTAATGAAAAACGCCTGGACCTACGCACTTGGTTTTGGAGGGGCATTTATTTCCCTTAAAATGCTCGCGTTTGCCGCACAATGGCAGCTGCAGCAAATCCAACCTTTTGTGTTGCTCAATATGGCCTTCTTAACGGCCGGAATTGCCCTTTTCTTGTACAAGAAAAAACGTACCGAAGCACAAAGCAATATCTTGTCTGATATTAAAAATGGTTTGTCTGTAGGATTGCCCTATACCCTACTCGTGAGTTTCTTTTTGTTTTTCTACTACAAAGACATTGACCCGAATTTCAACCAACAGAAATTGGCACAAATTGAAAGCCAAATGGACAGCCCTTCTGAAATTGCTCTAATAAGAAAAAGCAATCAGGCACTAGAAAACAAAACAGATCAAGAAATCAGGACGCTTGCCAAACAAAATATGTCCGTGATGTACAATCCTCAATTTACCCTCAGCGTGAGCTTATTGGCACTTTTAGTTTACAGCACACTCAATAGTTTATTGATTGCTGTGATCTATAGAAAGATCGTTTTTAAAGACTAGACTTTCTCTAAAGCTTGTCAACTATTGCTGCACCAAGTGCATCATAATCGATGCCATCAAAGTTTCCACTCGACATCATTAACAATACTTTATTGTGCCAGTCAATGTTGTGAATAAACGAAAGTACCTGTTCAGTTGTTTGGCAAACCAAAACGTCGCCACCAAAGCCCTTACTCACCTCATCAATGGAAAGCGCAGGTAATTTTTTGTGTGCAACCACCTCAGGGCTGAAATAAACCAACGCTTGATCTGCAGCAGCCATTGCGCCCTCATATTGCGGTAAAAATGCCTTTTGCAAAGAGCTAAAAGTATGAAGTTCCATACAAGCAATGACCTCCCTGTTCGGATATTGCTGGGCCACAGCTGACGTCGTGGCCTTTAGTTTAGATGGAGAATGCGCAAAATCTTTGTACATGACAAATTCAGGATGCTCGGTGACCTTTTGCAAGCGCTTGCCCGCACCCGTAAAATCATGCATTGCAGACAAGAACTCAGCAGGCTGAATACCCATTTGTTGCCCAACATACATGGCGCCCATTAAATTTTGCAGGTTATGAGCTCCAAAAATCTTTAAGTCATAGGTTTGTCCGTCAAAAGTTAAGCGGGTACCCGTTTCAGTAGGCGTAAATTCTGGCGTCTGGTAAGGCTTGAGTTCACAATGCTGAACGCCTTTTGCTAAATCTTGTAAAACAGGGTCTTCTTGATTGTAAACCAAGGAACCATTTGCTTCGATGAGCTCAATAAATTTGGCAAACTGCTCGACGTAGTTTTCAAAAGTTGGGAAGACATTGATGTGATCCCAGGCTACACCTGAAAGCAACGCAATATTTGGCTGGTATAAATGAAATTTAGGGCGGCGATCAATGGGCGAACTCAGGTATTCATCGCCTTCCAAAATCATAATAGGTGCAGTTTCAGAAAGCTTGACCATGCAGTCGTAGCCCTCCAGTTGAGCGCCCACCATGTAATCAACCTCCAGCCCAAGTTTGGCAACTGCATGCAAGAGCATCGAGGTTATTGTGGTCTTGCCATGACTTCCGCCAATGACTACCCGGATTTTATGCTTGCTTTGCTCGTAAAGGTATTCCGGATAGCTATAAATGGGCAGCCCTAATGCTTTTGCGGCTAATAATTCAGGATTGTCTTCTCGGGCATGCATACCGAGAATGACGGCGTCAAGTGCTCCATGAATGCGTGAGGCATCCCAACCTAGTGTGGCTGGCAAAATACCTTGTTTTTTTAACCTAGAAAAAGAGGGTTCGAAAATTTCGTCATCAGAACCAGTGACTTGAACGCCTTTTCTAGATAAGGCAATAGCTAAATTGTGCATGGCGCTGCCGCCAATTGCAATAAAATGAACTTGCATGAATCAATTATTTTTTAAGTACGCTGGCTCCTGTTGATTCATTGAACCAAATATACTCAGTACAAACCTGTGCGTCACGGGTAAAATAAGTTTTTCCATTCTCGTCAGTGGTTTGTTCATAAACAACTCCATGTCCATTAGGATCCACGACTACCCTTCTTACAATAACTTTAGTTACAAAACCTTCCTTATTTTTGATCTGATAGGTTTTCTCAGTCATAGAATTGGTCGGGAAGAGCACGCCATTTTCATCTTTCAGATAATTCGGTGTTGTCTTGAGTTGAACCCTTGATTCAGCAGTCTGTTGGATTTTTTGCTGTTGAGCCACACTGTTTAAATCCGCCAAGTCTTGTTGCTGCTTTTTAGTATACTCAACATTTTGAGCCTGCTGATTCATAGCCTTGGCTTTTTCTTCACCAGCTTGTTCTTGACCTTTGTTTTGCAATTCGCGGGTATTTTGGACCTGATTGATGTGTTCAAGGGCTGCCTGTTCGCGGAGTTGCTGCTCTTTGACTGCTTCTTGATGTTGAAAATCTTTGGCGTCTTTAAAAGCCTGAAGATTTTGAGCGTTATCTTGCTGGCGCGCAGCAGCTTCGGTGTTGCGCTGCGTGATTGCAACTTCGGTTTGCTGCGCAACTTTTGCAGCTTGATCTTGAAGCTCGTTTTGAGCTTGGTTATTTTGCTTGGCCTGCACTTCGCGTTGGGCAGTTGTTAGCGCTAATTGGTTGGCCGTTTCATAGCTAGTCACTTGGGCAGCTTGTTGGCTAAAGTAATTTTTGTAGTCGATTTCTGTTTTGATGTTTTGCTGCTGACGATAAGGATTTTCTTCGGCAGCATTTCTAGTCTGGTGCAGGTCATTGAAAGCTTGAGAACCGTCTGAAACTGCTTCACCCGGAGCACTCAACATAATACCTGTAGGCGTAGCGGCCACTTCTGAATCTTTGAGTGGTGCCTTCACTGGATTTAAAATCAATTTCAAAGAGTCAATGGACTTTTGGAGCCTTGGCAACTCAGTACCTTTCAAATAGCTCTCTTGTTGTTTTCCATAACTATGTGCGTCTTCAAGTGCTTTTAAAGCAACCTGCTTGTCTTTGCCTTCTTTTAAGGTGCGATATGCGCCTTCATTTTTAGCTAAAAACTGACCTTTGAAGGTGATCTTCTTCTGTAATTCGATCACCGCAGGTTCATTTTTTCTGCTTTCCATTGCAGGAGCTCCCAAAACTTTTTGGGCCATGGGCAACTGGTCATTTTCGTAGTGCTCATTGGCTTTGGCCAATTGACTTTGGTAGACTGTAGATAAATTTTCAAGTTTGTCGGTAACGAGTTTCATACCGGCTTGCAACTTCTTAGAATACTGATCGATGAGGACTTGCTTATGAAAAAGTGCGATGAGTTTGTCGGCTTGCTTGTATTTTTCAAGGATATCCATGAGCTGTTTTTCAGTGATATTGCCCTTGAGGTTTTTAAACTGCAAATCAGCTTCAGCTAATAATCTATTGAGCTTGACTTCAGTGTCTTTGTCTTGAACCGTATTTTTTATTTTTTGCAGTTCTTGCTCAACGCGGGGTTTTTCCTCTGGCTGAATTTTCTCTGCTTCCGTGAAGTATTGGGTAGCAAGTGTCGTGTTTCCTTTGGTGAGGGCGTTTTGCGCGTTATCCCAGGCTTTTTGGAAAGCATTTTGTTTTTCTGCCTTTTGTTTTTTCTCGTTCTGTAAGGCTATAATTGCTTGCTGCTCTGCAAGTACACTGCTGTTGCCTGGCAATATTTGATCGGCTGCTTTGATTTTTTGCTCGGCTAAGACTAGATCTCCAGCCGCTTTTGCATTTTGCGCTTCAGTCAATAGCGCTGCTTGTTGACTTTTCTTAGCGGCTAATTCTTGCTCCGCTTTTAGCGTTTGTACAATAAAATTCTTGCGTTCAGTTGCCTTGACATGGTTAGCTTGAATGCCTAAAACGGAGTCATAGAAAGGTATGGCTTTTTCAAAGGTCCCAGGAACATCATACTTTGCAGCCGCAAGCAATAAGCGGTCAATATTTTGCTGATCGATTGCGTTCTGATAGGCGGCCTTCGCTTTTTCGTCCGCATCTGTTTTCAATGCGCTGTCTTGAACCAACTTTTGTTCGGACGCAGACCAACTGTATTTGTCTGTGGGTTTATTTGCAGCAAAACCAAGCTCGACATTTGGCTTGAGTTTGTACATATTGAAAACCGCGTCGTCCATCAATTTAAGCCCATAAGGGCTAGCCTGCATGGCCTTCATTTCACTGAGGTCAATAGCAATGTATTTGGTTTGATACGCTCCTTTAGTTAAGCGTAATTGCACAGCGCTACCTTGCTGAATGCGAGCAGAAGCATAAAACGACCCACTTTCATCTGAAAGCACCTTTGTGAGAATGGCGTCTTGCTGCATGACGTCGAGCGTAACACCATATAAATTCTGTTGGTCGAGTAAATCTTTAATTTGACCCTCAAAGACTACTAAAAAATCTCTTTGTGCCAAAGCCTGAAGAGACAGCAGAAAAAAGAATAGGGAAACAATTCTGTTCATAGATAACCTGACTTAAGCTAAATGACCAATCAAACGCAAATTGGTACATTTGTTTCAAAGACAAATTTGCTAAAAATCAGCGAGTAAAAAAAATGCTAGCCTTCAATCAACTCAGCCACTGGGAACGCGCCTTGTATCTGCAAGACAATACTTTTGTAATTGTCGGAGCAGGCATCGTCGGATTATCAACCGCACTATCGCTAAAGGAGCGGTATCCCAACGAGAAAATCTTGATTTTAGAGCGCGGCTATTTACCAACTGGTGCCAGTACAAAAAATGCAGGATTTGCTTGTTTTGGAAGCCCAACAGAACTACATGACGACCTTCAAAAAATGCCAACCGAAGCTGTTTGGGACACAGTTGCGCTGCGTCTTGAAGGTTTACATTTACTTCAGGGGCGCTTAAAACCTGAGCAAATGGCTTGGCGCAACTGCGGCTCCTGGGATTTAATTGCTGGCCATGAAAGTGCACTAGACCCCGATTTTATTGCCGAATTGAACAATAGTTTTCAGAAGCATTTCGGCTTAAAAGATGTGTATAGCATTGATGCAGAAGCTTCAGAGCGCTTTGGATTCAATGGTTTTCAAACCAGTTACTTCAATCGCTACGAAGCCAGTATTGAAACCCATTTACTCATTGACTCCTTATTTAAAAAATGCATCCAACAAGACATTCATTTTTTATTGGCTACAGAAGTCTTGGATTTTGAAGCTACGCACAACGAAGTAATCATTCAGACCCAACATGGGACTCTAAAAGGCACGCACTTATTGCTGTGTACCAATGGTTTTAGCCAAAAATATTTCCCTGATGAGCTCAAGCCTGCAAGAGCGCAGGTTTGTATTACCAAGCCACTCAAGCATCAAATAAAAGGGACTTTTCATAGTGAAGCGGGCTACTATTATTTTAGAGATCTTGGAGATCGCATCTTATTTGGGGGTGGTCGAAATTTAGATTTTGAAGGTGAAACAAGTACCGAGTTTGAACTCAACCGAGCCATTCATCAGCAACTACTACTGAAACTCCAAAATGAGATCTTACCTGGGCATGCTGTTGAGATTGAAACCCAGTGGTCGGGCATCATGTGTGTTGGCGAACAAAAAAAACCAATCATTAGGTCCCTGAACAAAAACGTGCATGCAGGTGTTCGAATGGGAGGCATGGGTATTGCCATCGGTTCGGCCGTTGGTGAATCTTTGAGTAAACTGGTTTAAAAAATGGAAAAAAAAGCACAAGCAAACCCGGATTTCGTCAATCCAATTGATCCGGACAAAATCGCGGAAAACCCACATTTGTTGCCTTATGCGCATCAGGTAGGAAGTGCTGTTATTAAGCCAGAAGATCAGGGTAAACTTAAAGGACGTGCGCTTAGTGCCATGAGCCAACAAACCGATATGCAGTTGGGTCAGATTTATGAGCAAATGCAATTGCTCGCTACACAGGCCAAAAAACTACAAGACCGCAAAGAAATTTCAGCCTTTATTTACCAAGCAGAAATGCGCTTTGAACCACTTATTAATCATACGTATCACCTATACATTAAAGAAGAAAGCAAATATTTACTTTCTTTGATCGCTCCTGAATCTTGGGGTCGTTCTGGCGCGCATTTGACCTTTATTGCCAGTGTCAAACTATTAGCTGACCACACCTGGGATATTCTACAGCAAAACCCTGACATCGAGCTCCAAGAACTCAAGTCCTGACAAAAAAGTAGTTTTTTTCGTCTGATAAATCTGCTTGAAAAGCATAGCCCATTAGCTTGAAATCTTTGATTTGTTGGGGGTCTGAAATTTTTTCGGTAGCACACCATCTGGCCATGGTTCCTCTTGCTTGTTTAGAAAAAACCGACACACTTTGCAACTTCCCGCCTTTGTTTTCTTTGAACACTGGCGTAAGCATCCGAGAGACTAACTTTTGATCTTGAATGAGGTCGCTGTATTCGCTACTCGCCAAATTTAAAATGGGTTCGTTAGGTTCCAAATGGGAGGTCAGATAAGCTTCAACTTGTGGTCTCCAAAAAGTATACAACGATTGTTGGCTTTTGGTTATTGCTAATTTTTGAGCCATTTCCAAACGATACGGTAGCACACCATCGTTGGCGTTTAACAAGCCATAAAGACCTGACAAAATATAGACATTTTCGTTCAGATGCACCTGAGCTGCTGGGTCTAAGGTCAAGACATCTAGCGCTTTGAACGCCTCGCCGATGTATGCTAAAATTGCTGGTGTTGGCGCCGCAGACCCCTGTTCAACAAGCCAATTTTTCATTAATGCTTGTGTTTCCTTAGCTTTTTCTTTTGAAAGCCCCATTCTTTGAACATAATGCGGAACGGCCCACTTTGCTAAAATATTTGCCAAATGTGTTGCCTGAACCTGAAAAGAGGGCTCAGTAGTGTTTTCACTGGGTAAGTTCCGCATTAATTTGGCTGGAGACAATAGAATTTTCATGTTTTACAAAGATAATAGGCTCGGATTATTTCGGCTTAAATTATTAATTTAAAGGCCTTATTACTAAACTATAAAAATGAAACAATTACTTATTTTTCTTGTTTTTTTCGGTGCAAGCACTGCACTCGGGCAAGGAACTGAATTTTATGGCTATGCTAGCCCTACAACTGCTCAGCTTGTTCCGGCACCTGAACAAAGTGGTGCTCCTAAAGAATTTATAGTGCCAAACTTTAAAGGAAGAGAACTTGTTGAAAATACGGTTCAAAATATGCATCAACCCGATTGGGTTTGGCAGCAACATCAAGTTGCCAATAAAACTGCCAGTGCAACACTATTATGGCAAGTACAAGGGATCGGCAATGGAATTTCTCCTCCCGACCCTACCGGAGAAGCCGATTCTACTGTTTATATCCAAGGAACCAATGCCAATAGCGGTGGATCTTTTAAAATATTCAATAAACAAACCGGTGCGGCAGTTTCAGGCACACTCGTGATGTCTAGCATTGGCAGCCCAACCGTTACCGGCCTTGGTGACCCCATCATTTTGTACTACAAATCTGCAAAGCGTTGGATCATTACGCAGTTTTCTACTACGGCTCAAAAGAAACTTTTGGTTTATGTTTCCCAAACAAGTAACCCACAAGGAGCCTATTTCTTTTACCAATTCACCTGCCCGAACTTTCCCGATTATCCAAAATGGAGTATCTCTGAAAGCTCAGATGCACTGCTAGCCTCTACCAACGAAGGTGGTCCTCCACGTGTCTATGCCATGAAACTCAGTGCCCTGATCAACGGAAGTACCTCTCCATTCATTGGCACACCTATTGGCTATACCCTCAATGGTTTTGGTTTTCAATCCATCACACCAGTAGACTTAGAAGGAGACCTCCCTGCTCCTGTTGGTCAGAAACCACTCTTTGTTCGCCACCGAGATGACGAAAGACACAGCAATGGCTCACCAGATAGCCCAACCAATGACTGGATTGAAATTTGGGAAATGACCATCAACTGGACCAACAATACGGCTAGCGTTGCAAAAATTCAAGACGTAGCCATCGCTGAAATCGATTCTGATTTGTGCGGTCTTACAAGCTTTTCTTGCATCGCACAACCGGGCACCACTGTCAAACTAGATCCATTGCGCGAGTGTGTGATGTATAAAGCGCCAATGCGCGTCTTTCACGATCACCAAGCAATGGTATTATGTTTAGCAACAGATGTTGACGGTAGTAACCGAGCAGGTGTTCGTTGGCTCGAACTAAGAAGAGCTACAGGAAGCACCGGAGCTTGGTCTCTTTATCAAGAAGGTACC
The DNA here is from genome assembly GCA_964590425.1 of uncultured Lishizhenia sp. Lineage (GTDB taxonomy): Bacteria > Bacteroidota > Bacteroidia > Flavobacteriales_D > Crocinitomicaceae > UBA952. The sequence goes on from CAZPWB010000019.1 coordinate 11,214, forward strand.
TATGCCCCAGGCACTACACTCAATCGTTGGATGCCTGCGATCAATATGGATAAATTTGGCAACATCATGATGGCCTACTCGACCTCAGGAACCACAGCCCCTAACTACCCATCTTTACAACTTACCGGCCGAAGAGCCTGTGACCCTTTGGGGCAAATGACCGTACCTGAAACCGTTATTCGACAAGGTCTTTCATCAAGAACAGCCAACACGCGTTGGGGAGATTATCACCATTTGTGTATCGATGACTTCAATGGTCAGACTTTCTACTACACAGGCGTTGTGATGAATTCAAACAATGCAATCGTCACTAATGTATCTGCTTTCAAAATGAACCCAGATACGGTTGATTTAGCCATTATTGATGCCTTCACTTTACAAACTTCCGGAATTTGTGGCTCAAGTACACAAGTTGGACTTGTTGTCGAAAATCAAGGAATAAATCCTATCACAGGCGGGCAATTTACTTACCAAGTTGGCAGCTCAAGCGCGCAAAGCATCACTTTTACAAGCACACAGTTAAATGTCAATTCGGCGCTAGACACCATTTACTTTAATCTTCAAGGGCTTGTTGCCGGAAGCAACAACATTGCTTTTATCCTGACCAACATCAATGGCAATGGTCTAGACGAAAATACCTGCAACGATGCCTTTCAATTTAGCATTTTTGTCAATGGCAACTCAAGTATTGTATTGGGTAACCCGAGCATCAATCAGCTTCCATCTTGCAATGGCAACGATGGTTCAATAGGTATCAATGCAACTGGCGGTTTGGGTGCACTCAGTTATACCTTGAACAATAGCACACCACAAAGTAGTAATATTTTCAACGGTCTCAGCGCCGGAACCTATAACTATGAGGTAACAGACACAACAGGTTGTGCCGTCATTGGTAGTTTACAACTTCAGGCAGCAGTTGTAGTGAGCGCAGCTGTTCAGCAGACAGCTACCATTTCTTGCGCAGGTAACCAAGATGCCACTATCGTGATAACACCATCTGGAGGAACTGCACCATACAGCTACGCGATCAATAATGGTGCTGATCAGGCCAATAATACTTTTGTAAATCTTGGTGCTGGTACTTACACCATCAGTGTTATTGATGCCAACGGGTGTTCCACAACATTAACGTATGCTGTTACCCAACCTGCTCCAGTGAGTGTCAATATGGTTCCGACGATGGTCAGTTGTTTTGGTGACAACAACGGCAGTTTACTCTCCCAAGTCAATGGTGGAACTCCACCTTACACCTATTATTTAAATTCAGTTGCACAAGCGAATAGTGGCCCATACACAGGCTTAATACCAGGAGCTTATACTTTAGATGTTTTTGATGTCAATGGCTGTCAGCAGGCCTTTACGAGCACAATTACTGAACCAAGTGCTTTGTTATTAACGGCAACCACAACTATTTCAAATGGCACTGACGGAACGATTGCCATGAATGCAAGCGGTGGCAACTCGCCTTATACCTTCTCTATCAATGGTACAAACTGGTTTAGCGGCTCTTTCTTCTCTAATTTAGCAGCTGGAACTTATACTTGTTCGGTGAAAGATAACAATGGTTGTATTACGACCATTGAGATGGTTGTCAATACATCTTCAGTTACCGAACTCAGCTTTGAGCTTACTTCCTTATTCCCTAACCCGAATAAAGGAACCTTCGAAATCGTAGTGAGTGGTGTTCAAGGTTCTGTGGCACAGGCACAAATATTCAATGTAAACGGACAACTCATTTCAAGTTTTGAACTGAAAGCCACAGACGGCCAAATCAAACAAACACTTGAACTGAGCCCAAAGATTGCTGCTGGCACTTATTACCTCAGTATTTCAGACCAAAAAAGAGCAGCAGTTTTGCAGTTTGTGAAACAGTAGTTTCCATGTCAACAATAACAAAAAAGCCGCTTTTTCAAGCGGCTTTTTTCATTCAAATAAGAATTTCCTGCTTAAGCGCGTAAACGCTTAGAGAAGTCGATAAGGATAGGTGTTGCCACACAAAGTGAAGAATAGGTACCGATTACGACACCTACAAGAAGTGCGAACAAGAAACCTTTAATGGCAGGGCCACCGAACAAGAACATGATCAAGACAACCACAAATAAGATCATGGAAGTGTTGAAGGTTCTTGAAAGTGTTTTATTCAATGAAGCATTGATGATTTCACCGTGATTATCTTCAGGCTTGCTGCGGCGAAGATTCTCACGAATACGGTCAAATACAATAACGGTATCGTTCATGGAGTAACCGATGACGGTCAGGATAGCCGCGATAAATGCTTGGTTGACATCTAAAGTAAACGGCAAGTAACCGTGAAGCAATGAGAAGATGGAAATAACGAAGAAGGCATCGTGCGCCAAACCTACGATAGCTCCCAATGAATACTGCCAGTGTCCGAAGCGAATCAGGATGTAGGCAAAAATGGCGAGGAGCGCTAAAGTAATAGCGATTGTAGAGGAAGTCCAGAGTTCAGAAGAAATGGATGCTGAGATCGCACGCGTTTCTAAGATTTTGTATGAACCCATTTTGTCTTTACAAGCGTCTAGACCAGCAGTAAGTTTTTCGTTTACTTGATCTGTTGCACCATCGTTGTTCAATAAATAATTGGTAACGATTTCAACGTTGTAGTCGTTGGTTTTTGTTTTGAGGTCGATGGATGCTGTTTCACCATTCTCAACAAATACTTTTGATAATTCTTTGCGAATCACTTCGATATCTGCCTTCTTTTCAAATTTAACAGCAAAAGTTCTACCACCTGTAAACTCAACACTTTGCTTAAGACCACGTGTTGAAAGCGCAATGACACCCACGATTGTAACCGTGATTGAGAACATGTAGAAGTATTTACGCTTACCGATCCAATCGAAGTTAAAGTTTTGGAATAAACCTTGAGAATACTTGGTATTGAAACCAACTTCTTTACCTTTTGCCAACCAAGAATGAATTGCTAATTCAGCAATAACCATTGCGGTGAACAAGGAAGTAAAGATACCAATGATGAGGGTCGTTGCGAAAGACTCAATTTCACCTGTACCAAATACTTTAAGGATGATGGCAACAAGTAAGTGTGTTACGTTGGCATCGATGATGGATGGCAAGGCCTTGCGGAAACCAGTATTGATGGCTGTTTCGGTGTCGGCACCAGCTGCTTGTTCTTCACGCACACGTTCAAAAATCAAGATGTTGGCATCGACGGCTGTACCGATTGTCAATACAATACCTGCAATACCTGCAAGGGTAAGAACGGCTCCGAACGAAGCCAAAGAACCAAAAATGAAGACTACGTTGGCGATGAGTGCAATATTTGCAGCCATACCCGCCTTACCGTAGTAGAACATCATGTAAAGTAGTACTGCGATAAACGCAACACCAAATGAAATAAGACCAGCTTGTGAGTTTTGAGCACCAATTGTAGGCCCAACTTTTTGAAGGTCTTTAATAACACATGGTACTGGCAAAGCACCACCGTTCAAAAGACCAGCGAGGTCTTCAGCTTCTGAGAAAGTAAAGCTTCCTGAGATTTGTGTATTGCCATTTAAGATTGGATTGATAACGCGCGGTGCACTGTAAACAACGCTATCCATAGTGATGGCAATGATGCGGTCTTTATTTTCAGTGGTCATGCGACCCCATTCGTCTGCACCTTCATTGGTCATGCCGAGGCTTACAATAATGCTTCCGTCTGTTTGATCGTAGTCAACTTTAGCTGAGCTGACGTGCTCACCTCTAACACGTGCCTTACCTGTGTCAGGAATGCGGCATGCATACAAGAAATAAGCCGTTTTTTTCGATTTGTTGTCTACGCTTTCTGGCTTTGCAGACCACATGAACTGAATGTCTTGTGGGAATACTGATTTGACATCTTTACGACGCAAAATAGCCGCAACGGTAGCTTTGTCGTTAGCGTTTACGTAACCAATGGCATAGCCACCAACTGGCACTACTAATTCAGCAAGTGATTTTTTAGACGCCATGGAACCAGTAGTGTTGGTAGTAGTTGGCTTTGGATCTTCAACAACGCCTGTATCTGCAGCAACAGCAGTTGTATCTGCGGTTGTATCTGTGGCAAGGGCTAAATCGTCAATGTTCACTTCATTGAGCTTGCTCAAACGCGCAGCTTCTTGCCATTGCATTTGAATTTGCTCAGGCATGTAAGTTTCGAAAAACTCGAGGTTTGCTGTTGAACGGATTTTGCGAGATACCGTTTCTTCGTCTTGTACACCTGGTAGCTCGATGAAGAGGCGGTTAGTGGCGAGGTCGCGTTGGATGTTTGGTTGCGCTACACCGAATTGGTTGATACGACGACCAATGATGTCTTCGATACCTTTCATGGAAGAAGCAACGAGCTCTCTGAGGAAGTTTTCTACTTGCGCATCAGAAGTTTTGATACCGATGCCCTCACCTTTGATGATATAGCTTAAAGGTAAAGAACCGTTTGCTTTTTTGTAGGCTGCAATAAAGGTGCCGATGAAATCACCACCGTTTTTGTTGTAGTCAGCGACAGCGCGATCAAAAGGCTTCGTGAATTTTGGATCTGTGATGCTTTTAACGTGTCCTTTGATGAGGTCTGGGTAAGAGATCTCAACGGTAACACTCATACCACCTACGAGGTCAAGACCAAAGGCCAATGACATTTTTTTCACTTCACCGAAAGTAGAACCAAGTACTGGATAAACAGGCTTCTCACCTTTTTCGCGAAGAATTTCATTGATGAATGCTGCTCTTGAAAGTTCAACTGCCTCTGGATTGTTGAAATCAACTTGGGTGTTGTTGGGTAGCATTGCAATTCCGCCGGTTGCTTTGGCTTCATCACGGAGCATTTTTACTTTGAGGTCTGCCTCTTTAGCAGCTTTGGATTCTACATTACTAGCAACCCATGTGAATGAGAGTTGGTAAACGCATACCGCAGTAAGAAGAATGGACAAGAACCAAAAAAATCCTTTTAAACGCATTTCTTGAATATTTGAATTTGAATTAAGGTTGCAAATATAGGATTTAGGATCCTGAAATTCAAATAAAAAATCTAGACAGTCTCACTGAATTCAATTATTGCAGCAGCGAAGTCGAGCCAAGCTTGGTCCGTGTTGGTGTTTTTAAGGGCAAGCCCTCGATTACAAGCGCTTATATTTCCATTATTGAACAAGTCCTGTATTTGATTTGCAAAGCTTTTTTGTTCGGTTTGCGTCAATTCAAAGCCTTCTTGATTGGCTACGAGTCCTTCGGCTAAACCTCCGACATTTGTGCACAAAACAGCCCTTTTTTGCGCCAAGGCAAGGGCGCGCACCCCTGACTGCGTGGCACTGAGATAAGGAAGCACCACTAAATCAGCCGCCTGGAAGTAAGTGGCAACCTCGTCATTGGGTATAAATTGATTGAAAAAACGCCAGTTTTGATTCGGTGAATCGGCGAGTGCTTGATCGTAAACACTGGCAGATCCGTAGACTTCGCCTGCAATCAATAATTGGTATTGGTCATCGAGCAGACTAAAAGCTTGAATCAGTTCGAGCAAGCCTTTATAGCTTCTGATCAGGCCAAAAAATAACAAGGTTTTTTTATAGGGGTCCAAGCCGAGGTGCTGACGACACTTGGCTTGATCAAGCGCTGTTTGTTCGATGGCATATGGTGGATGCGCGATGTGCTTGATTTTTGCGGTCGGTTTTAGTTTTAAAATATCGTGTCCTACAGACGCTGAAAGCACGACAAAACCATCGTAATGCTTTAAAAAAAGCCGATTGAAAAACGTGTCAAAGAATCGGGCTTCATGGGGTTTTAAATTGTGTACTATGGCGATTTTCTTGGTTTTTTTGGGAAGAAAAGCAGCCCAAAAAGCCATCATCGGCGCAAAAAATGTCATCCAATAACTTGTGACAAAAAAAGTAGCTTGCTCTTTTCGAAAACGGCGCAAAGCACTGAGGTAGGTCCAAGGCAAAAAAGTGGAAACGATGCGCGGGTATTGCTGCTGTTCGGAAGAATTGGGGTCGAGCTGAGAGCTGCCCGGAAATAAGAAATCTGGATATTGTTGCTTGAAGGTGTATCCCTTGACTGAAACACGGGCAGCTAATGCTTTAATGGTAGCCAAGCTAAACTGAGCAATCCCTCCACGAAAAGGCGGAAGGGCCGAAAAAAACAACCATTTTTCAGTTTCTTGCTGACTCATTCTACCGGCTTAATATTTCTTGCTTTGCAGTTGGATAAATAAATAGTCAATTCTTTTTCAGATAGTTTTTGACCATCCAAATAAAGTGTCTTGTTGAGCACCGCACCCGCTTCGTCATAGGTTGTCACCCAACCATGTAAAAAGTCATTAACATATTTCATGGTGCCAATCAGTGTGCCTTTTGAGTTGTATTCAGACCACAAACCTTGTTTCATGCCGCGCTCATAGCTTCCCTCCTGCTTGAGTTTACCATTGTAAAAATAGCTTTGGTACTTGCCATGGAGTTTCCCATCGAGGTACTGAACCCGCCTTTCAACTTGTAGCTTGTGTTCCAAAACCTGGCCTTCTTTGTAATAATACAGTGCCTTGCCATTTAGCAAGTCGTTTTTGTAATTCTCTGCACTCATGAGCTCGCCAGATTGTGCGTAATTGAACCACAACGAATCTTTCTTCTCCTGCTTATAAAAACCATCTGATAACACCTGCCCATTGTCAAAATAAAGCTGGACAGCAGACTTTCCTCCGGGTAAGCCGTGTTCAATCTTGGCCTTTAGTGCGCCATCCGGGAAATAATAATTGAAAACACCAGTAGGCCGATCATCTTTGAAGGAACCTTGATAAATCAGCACCGAAGAATTGGGGTAAGTTTTTTGCCAAGGCCCTTGTTTTTTACCTTTCGCATCGGTTTGGTTCATTTGTGCTTGAAGCCCAAATAAAAACACTGAAAACATCAAAAAGAAAACGTATTTCATAAAAGCAATTTTTGTAAATCAGCTAAATGGTCGATGTAAAGATCTGGAATTTCTGAGGTCTTTTCTTGTGAACGAACCAGCACGGTAAACATGCCAAGGGCTTTGCCAAAAACGATATCCGAATCGGTGTCGCCAACCATGACTGCTTTTTTAAAATCGAGCTCGGGATAGGTTGCTTTCAGCTCTAGTGCCATTTGCGTATTGGGCTTGCGCCTAAAGGGTTCCTGATGCTTGCGTTCAGTGGCTACTTTGATATCGTCTATTTGAAGACCTTTAGCCGCTAATTCCATTTTCATTTTTTGATGAAGTTGGGCCAGTTCTGACTCAGTAATAAGTTGTTTGGCTACACACTGTTGGTTTGTCACGACAAAAACGTGGCCAAAGTGTTGGCCGATTTGAGCTGCAGCATCTAGCAAACCTGGTGTAAAATGAAAATCGGACCACTGCAAGATATAACCATCGAAATTGCGCACATTGATGACGCCATCGCGGTCTAAAAAAAGCGCCCAGTTCTGATCGATTTTTGGAAGTTGATTCATAGACCCAAACGGCTAGCGACCAGGTAATGATTGCGGGTACTTGAGTTGCGCCCAATCAGTTCGGCGATGAATCCGGTGAGGAAAAACTGAACACCAATGACCATTGCAACTAAAGCGACATAAAATTCTGAGCGCTCAGACAAACGTTGAGCGATCGGATGAAAGAAGATTTTATCAATGCCCATGTAAAGGAAAAGTCCAAAACCAAGCATAAACATGAGTACGCCAAGCGCCCCAAAGAAATGCATCGGCTTCTTGCCAAACTTACCCATAAAAGCAACCGTCATGAGGTCCAGCGGGCCATTTAAGAAACGATTCAGGCCAAATTTTGTCACGCCAAATTTGCGTGCACGGTGCTCTACAATTTTTTCGCCAATTTTGTTGAAACCCGCATATTTAGCAAGCGCTGGGATGTAGCGATGCATGTCTCCGTAGAGTTCAATGCTTTTAACGACTGCTGATTTATAGGCTTTCAAACCACAATTGAAATCGTGGAGGTAAATGCCCGTGATACGTCTGGCTGCCCAGTTATAGAGTTTGGTTGGAATTGTTTTGGAAATGGGGTCATGACGCACTTTTTTCCAGCCAGAAACCACATCGAGGTCTTCTTCAGTAATGAGTCTGTATAGCTCCGGGATTTCGTCAGGAGAATCTTGGAGGTCTGCGTCCATGGTAATAACTACAGCTCCTTGCGCGGCTTCAAAGCCCATGTGCAAAGCGGCAGACTTGCCATAATTTTTTTGAAAACGAATGCCTTTTACAGCAGCGTCTTTGGCACTTAAAGCTTCAATAACCGCCCACGATTGGTCTTTACTTCCATCGTCAATGAACAAGATTTCATAAGAAAAAGAATGGGCGTTGAGCACGCGTTGCAACCAACTGTGCAGCTCTGGTAAAGATTCCTCTTCATTGAATAAAGGAATGACAACAGATATTTGTAAAGCGTTCATGTGTAGTCAAAGATAAGCCTTTTTTTATTGCGCAGACTTTACCCATTTATGCATATGAACTCCGATTTGCACCCAATAAATACCTGATTCAAGATGCTGGGTGTCTAAGCTTGTATGTTGTACATCGTGTACTTGCTCGTAAACACATTTGGCATCGGTGGTATAAATAGCAATTTTTGTGGGGGCTTGAAGGCCTTTGACTTCTAGTAGTTCATTGCCCGGATTGGGCTGAAGCAGGTAGGCATTTACCAGATTGTTTTGCTCGACACCTAACACTGACTCATTGGTGATACTAAAATGATCAAAGGCAGCCTCAGTAATATTGGGGTTGCCTGCGTAGTCAGCGGTTCTGATAAACAATTGTAAATTAGAATTTAAATCAAGGAGGCCATTGAGTGGAATACTTTTGTATTCCCATTGCATTTGTTGACCTTGCGGGCCAATGATTTGTTCGAGCACAACTTCTTGCAGACCATTACTCAAGACAACTAAAAACGTATCTGAGAAGGCGCCGGGGCCATGGTAACAATAAAATGACCTCGCATAATTTAAGTGTGGTGTACTCAGGCCATTGGTATTAAATACTGGTGAAATCAGTTCCGTATAACCGTTGTCTACATCGTTGACATCTGGGTTTAAAGCTGTTCCCAGACCTGTATACATGCCAAGATCTGTACAATCGATATCGGTGTCGGCGGACATGACGGTTTGGGTGGTTGGAGAAACTTTTCCACGTTGCCACATACCCGTTTCGGCATCCCCTATGACCGACCAACCATAATCAAAGCTGAAGTCATCATAGAATCCTTTTTGGAGATAAAAAGAAAGGGCTTGCGTGCTTGCATCTATTGGCAAATTCGCACACTTACTCTGGTAGCCCCATTTTCCGATGACCAAATCATAGGCTTCTTGATAAAATAGAGTCAATTCTTCTTGCCCTAAACCATTGGTGAGCCCTGAATGAATAATTTGAGGGTGCTTCAATTCAATTTGGACATTGCTCAATGGGATATTGGTGCCCTCTTCGTAAACATTAATTTGTAACTGGTAAGGTGGGATTGGTAAAAGATTGACATTTTTGATGACTGTTTGCCCCGCGATTAAATTCACGGTCAGTGTTTGCGGATAAAAACCAGGTTTATTAACAGTTAAGGTATAGCTACCGCTTTGGCTCATGCCTGATTTATATATGCCTGCACTATTTGTAAGTTCACTCATGGCAGCGCCTGTAATACTCACGCTTGCTTGCTCTAGAACAGCGCCTGTTAGTAAATTTTTGACAACACCAGTGAGGGCTGCTGCTTGCGCATACTGCACTTGCAAGATGAATAAGCCCTTTGTGATATCAGCTGCCACTGCCTTATTCGATGGAAAAAACGGATAAACCCCCCAGCAACCATCAAAACCTGGTGTTTGACCTGGGTAAGTATCGAAAGACCCTAATTTGATCAGGTTCTCGGGGTCATGTGCATCGTGAATCACAACGCCATCGCTGTAATAACTCGTCACTAGATAGTCACCCTTGACATGAACATTATGAGGAATCACAAAAGTTCCTTGCGTGCTCTGGACTTTATCTAAAGGCGTAATTTGTTGTAAATCGGAGATGTCGTAAGATGCCACATAAGCTCCGGAGATTTCATCGGTGGTATAAACCACTTGTCCATCCTGACTGGGCCAAATATTGTGTGTGAAAAAATTGGGCGTGCTTTGGGTAGCCAACAATACCGGATTGGCCTTATCGGCGACGTTTACAATACTAAAAAATCCGTCATAGATGTGCCCTACATACAATGTGTCGTTGCGTTCAAAGCCGTCGTGGACATAAAACGGATCGTAGGTCCCTACTTCAATAGGCGCCATCGGATTACTATTCAGATCGAGCATAATCACACCGCCATTACCCCTGTTTGCACCAAAAATATAGGCGTAGCCACTCGGGCTCGTATAACAAGTATGCGCACTTTGCCAAGGACTCGCTGTTGGGCCCGTGTAATATACATGACTCAGGTTGTTGGATTGCGGCAAAGGACTTAAATCAATGATGAGCAGCCCATCTTCGGCTTCTGTGGTAACATAAGCGTAATCATCAAAAACACAAGGGTCTCTCCAGATAGATTCTGAACCTGGCAACCAATATATTTCTTGTGGCTGTGCTCCATTAGTGATATTGACAATTGAGGTGCCTTTCGAGGTGCCAACAATGGCGTATTCGTTGCCTAACTCATCTACATATCCCCAAACGTCATTCAAATTGGCACCATGCAGCGCCTGATAATCTATATGAGATAAAGAGTCAATGGAGAATTGTGCGCTCAAACTCCAGGTGATGAAAAAAGAAAAAATGAAAAGGATGTTTTTCATAAATGACAAGGTGCTAAAGTTGAAATCCTCAAATTATTATTTTTATTGCTTGATCAATTTTTGTGCATAGCGGCGGCCTCTGGCTTGAATTTCTACCAAATAAGTTCCAGGAGCAAACTCACTAATATCTACGAAACTTTCTGCAAAATTGGCACTGGCATTCATAGCTGATTGATGACAAACGCGCCCACTTAGATCCATGATTTTCAATTGTGCATTTCCGTTAACTTCACCACTCAGTTCAATTGTAGTAAACCCTTTGCCTGGGTTCGGAAAAATACTGATTTCAGCTTCTGAATCGAGGTCTTGTGCGTCTAGCGTGAAGCCCACTGTAAAATCATAGCGATGATAACGCCCGAAGTCTCCTGGGAAAAACTCAATGTAGCTTCCTCCTACTTGTCTGAGGCGCATTTGCCCAGATGTTTCACCCTCTACTTGCGCAGAATACCAGAAGGCCAAGCCATCGTGATCCGTATCTTCGATGATAATAGAGTAGCAGCCTGGCGCCAAATCAAAAGTGTCCTTGTACTGGGTGCTATTCTGAAGATTACTGCGCTCAAACAAGACTGTACCTGCATGATCTAGCAATTGGTAACTGTTTTCTGTGGCTTTATTATTGGTCGTTAACCAAATGAAAAAGGGCCCATCGATGCGCTCCGGTGCATCATATTTGACAGTTTTGAGACTGTTCTGATTGTAAAGATCTGGGCCTATATTGCCATTGACATCAGCCACCCAAGCAGTGAAGGTAAAAGAGCTATCTTGCTCGTACCACCAATTTTGATCGAGCACCGGAATTTCTACAACTGTTTCTTCCAAGAAACCAAGATTTCCGGTCCAATCAAAGACAAGGTTGGCACCGTAATCTAGCCAACAGAAAATGCGACAAGAAGTCAGGGCTTGTTCACCTGTATTTTTTAGAATAATTCTAGGGTTTTGACAGGTTGGGTTCCATTTGGAATAATATTCATAGTTGTTCGGATTCAGGACATCGACAATAGCTGCGTCATAGGCAAAATTTGGCGCACCATAAGAAATGAGGTCGTAAGCAGCGATGTAGTTACCTCCTGCTTGCCCCGGGTCTGTGCTCGGCACTGCATTGATAACGTAGTCTAGGTTGACGGTATCTCCGGGTTGCACATATGGCGTGAGCTCAAATTCAAATTCTTTTACCATGTCACCCGGACACCAACCTTCGCGGGCATAAGGCCAGGTTCCACCCTGCCCGATATTTGGGTTGTCGCCACAAACCATGACATCCCAGATACTCCAGTTGAAACGCGGCAGCCCATCTACTTTGATTTGATGGCTATTATTGACCCACTCACAACAAGCGTAGTCGCCGACTTGGCCGTGCCCAGTCATACGGGTCTTGATTTTAAACATTTCAGCAGTATCCGACAGCACTACAGCCTTTTCTGGCAAGACAACATCTGCAGCCATTTGCCCAAAGTTATAGGACTTGAAGTCGGACCAAATCGGCTCGCGTTTGATGAGGTCACGCGGTGGAATACCTTTGACAAAGGCAAATTTGAGATCTATAAGTTCTTGGGTGTTATGAGCTGCTAAGTCTACCAAACTGTGCAAGTATTGTTGGTAGTCTGTGACCTCATAAATCCAGGTAAAACCATTCGGACCGAGGTCAAATTGAATGCCGTAAGGCGTGATGTAACGCGCAATCTCGACATCGTGAATAATTTCAAAAGGCGAATTGTAAACCACAATTGCCTGGTTGTTCAAGCTAAGTGTAGTTTGAATTGGTGTATTTGAAGTCACAAGCCCATTGAGATCATAGTGTTGGGTCTGGCCCGCAGCCACGCCCACCCAAGTTTGTGCCAATTCAAAATGACGATGCACCGGCACCTGCTTGAAAACAACAGTGGGTTCTTTGAGTTTCGCTTGCGTATGCAAAACGGGTTGTGTATTACTACATGTACCCTGCCCCAACTGAATAAGGGGGCGTTGGTTGAGCGCTTGCACACCAGCCAAATAAGCAGTGTTGCTTTGAATGAGTCCAAAGCCAGATGGCATCAGCACTTCATTGTTAGGACTGAGGTCTTTGGCATAATTCACCTCATCAAAATCGTGGTAAAGCAGTAAGTCAGCCCAGTTTGGATGCGTGTTGTCTACTTTAGCAGTATAATGCGCTAATATGGTATTGGCCGAGAGTGCTGTGTTAAAAATGCGCAACTCATCAATATTTCCTTTCCAACCAAGGTTTTGGTTATTGGTAAACCCTAAGGTCATGCGGTGGATATAACCCATTTCACGGTTCTTGTTGGTACCTGAATGCCAAAGTTGACCATTTTTGTAAATGAACATTTGCCCACTTGCCTGATCCTTGACAAAAGCCCAATGTGTCCAGGTGTTGTCGAGTTCGGCAGGCGTTGCCGCTTTGTTGATGCGGTCATAGCCAGTTTCGTCACCGGCATCAAAATAAATGTTGTTGTTACTCCAGGGTAAGTGAATATTGAGCACGCGGCGATTTGCGGTATCTAGCGCTTCAATGAATGTAGAGTTCTGCCCAGCATTTCCAGCCCCTTTTGCCCAAAATTCAATGGTAAACTGTCCGCCAATTTCTTGATTCGCCAAAGATGAAATGGTATAATTTGAACCATCAAATGCCAACGCCCCATTGCGTGTAGCATAAGCCAATGACGCAGGCGCAGCCGTGTTTTCCATCAAAAACTCCAAACCTTGAGCCGCTTCAAAATCATGGCTAAAAGAGAAATCCACCAAAATATCAGCACTGCCGTCCCAGATATAATCTTGGTAGAAAACAAACTGATTCCAGCCCGCTTGCAAGGCATTGGCTCCTGTTCTTGAAGCCTGATACACTTCTGTAAATGGCCCCGTATACAAACTATTTAAACTAGCACCAGTGAAGGCCGCCAAACTAATTTTTGGTTGCCATAACTCTCCAGCATTGGCTAAGTTTAATTTCAAGGAACTAATTGGCCCCGCCTGAAGCCCTGCCGCAGCGAGCTCAGCAGCTGTCAAGACAAACTGAAACTTACTCCCTTTTCGGTTGGTTTGAAAGGGCGTCGTTGCGACTTGTGTGCCATTATTTAGTGAAAAATAAGTGAGGTTCAAGGCCTGTCTAACCAGCTCTTGTTGATCATAAAGATCTGCTTCAGCATAAGGCAGTGGCTTGAGCTGAATTTGAGCAGGCGTAGCGCAATTCGATAAGTACATCTGTCCATTGATGGCAACAGAATCAAAGACTCCGGTATGATCAAAGACGCGCGTGTAAGTAAGGTAATCCCACTCGCCGCAGTCATATTGATCCCAGGTCGTGAGTGGAGAACACTTCAGTTTGTAGTACATGAGTACTTTCTCGAAGCGCTCGGTATCTAGACTTGCAGGGAATTGGAAGTTTGCCCTGCGCGTAGTAATTGAATCAAAAGTAAAGGTTTGAACCCAGGTTGTATCTTGGGCCCAAGCTTGCAATAAACTGAGAGAAAAAAGACTAAATAAGATGTATTTCATAGTAGAGGACTAGGACCTCTAAAATACAAACAATTTCAGACTAATTGAAAAACAATTTCAAGGACAGGCCGAGTGTCTCGCGAATCTGTGTGCGCTCAATGATGTAGTCAAGAAAACCGTGCTCGAGTAAGAATTCACTGGTTTGGAAACCTTCAGGAAGATCACGTCCAATGGTTTCTTTGACAACGCGCGGACCTGCAAAACCAATAAGTGCACCTGGCTCTGCAATATTGATGTCACCGAGCATGGCAAAAGATGCAGTTACACCACCAGTAGTTGGGTCAGTGAGGTAAGAAATGTACGGTAATTGGGCTTCTGATAACTGACCCAATTTAGCCGAAACTTTGGCCATTTGCATCAGGGAAAAACCAGCCTCCATCATGCGGGCACCGCCTGATTTTGAAATGATCATAAAACCAGACTTTGTTTTGATCGCTTCATCAATGGCGCGTGCAATTTTTTCACCCATGACAGAACCCATTGAACCACCAATAAAATTGAAGTCCATGGCTGCAATCACAAAATTGTTGCCGTGCAATTTACCCTTTGCAGTACGAATGGCATCTTTGAGACCAGTTGCCTTTTGTGTAGCCGCTACGCGGTCTGTGTATTTTTTGGTGTCAACAAAACCAAGTGGGTCACCAGAGCTGAGTTTTTCGTCAAGTTCTTTGTATTTGGCATCATCAAAAATGAGCTCAAAATACTCAGCAGCACCAATACGCTCATGATGCGAACAGCGGTCACAGACGTAATTATTGCGCTGTAAATCTTCACTGGTGTAGAGTGTTTTACAATTTGAACAACGCACCCAAAGCCCCTCCGGGACTTCCATTTTATCACTTGTGGAAGTAGTGATTCCTTCTTTGTTTCTTTTAAACCAAGACATAGTTATGACAACGTATTGATATTATTTAAATCAGCGAAACAAACTGAAAGGCGCTCAATGAATGTGAGTTCACCTTCGCGGAGCCATTTACGCGGATCGTAGTATTTTTTATTTGGTATATCGGCCCCTTCCGGATTGCCAATTTGCGTACGAAGGTAAGCTATTTTTGCCGTAATGTAATCGCGAACTCCTTCGGTAAATGCAAATTGCATGTCCGTATCGATGTTCATTTTGATCACGCCATAGCTGATTGCTTCGCGAATTTCTGCTAGTGTAGAACCTGAACCTCCGTGGAAAACGAAATCTACAGGGTTCGGGCCTGTGGCATATTTTTCTTGGATGTAATCTTGAGAATTTTTCAAGATAACTGGCGTAAGCTGTACGTTTCCTGGCTTATAAACCCCATGGACATTACCAAAAGAAGCAGCAATGGTAAAACGCGGAGAAATTTGCATCAGGGCTTCGTAGGCCTGAGCTACTTCTTCGGGTTGTGTGTAAAGTTTAGCGTTGTCGATGTCGGTGTTGTCTACGCCGTCTTCTTCACCGCCAGTAATGCCTAACTCAATTTCGAGGGTCATGCCAATTGCCGACATTCTTTTTAAGTAGGCTTGGCAAATTTCAAGGTTTTCAGCTAAGGGCTCTTCACTGAGATCAATCATGTGCGAGCTAAAAAGTGGCTTGCCATTTTCTTTGTAAAACGCTTCACCAGCTGTGAGTAAGCCGTCAATCCAAGGAAGTAATTTCTTGGCACAGTGGTCTGTGTGTAAAATAACGGTAGCGCCGTAAGCTTCTGCTAAGGCGTGTACGTGTTTGGCACCTGAAACAGCACCTAAAATTGCGGCATTCTCTGCTTCATTGGACAAGCCTTTTCCGGCAAAATAATGCGCTCCACCGTTTGAAAATTGAATAATAACTGGTGCTTTGAGCTTTGCTGCGGTTTCCATGACAGCATTGATGGTGCTGCTACTGGTTACGTTAATGGCAGGCAAAGCAAAGCCTTTGTGCTTGGCTAAGCTAAAAATCTCTTGGACTTCAGCGCCCGTTGCGACCCCTGGTTTGATCATGTTGTTGGTTTTGTTGTTGATGATGCAGCAAAATTAGAAATTATTGGCCACAAACAATATTACTAAATGTTAAGCGTTAGTTGCTTAAACTTTTTATTTGCCTATGGTTAAAAACAATTACTCCGAAACTTTGCCACAAAACCAAACACATCTTCTTCATCCAAACGTGCTTAATTTTCTAAAAATGTACAGCAAATCTTTGGAGGTAAAGAAGAGTAAACAAATGGTCTTATTGCTTGGCAAAAACTAATGAGCGCCTTCGGGCGCTTTTTTTGTACGCTTATTTTTGCAACAAGTAGCTGATGATTTGAGCCACTAAATCAAGGGGGAGTTCTTCCCTTAATGAAAATTGAACCGCGCCTTTAGAATATTTGTAGCCACGTTTTTCAAATTCAGCTGCAAATGCCGCTATACCTTTGGCACCAGGGTATACACCGATGTGTTTGGAATAGCCTGCATAATGAATAAAGTTTTTGCCGTTGCGCTGAAAAGTCGGGATGCCATAAGCCATCTTTTGGGTCAGACCCGGAACTTCGGCATTGATAAATGCATGGAGTTCTTTGAGCTTGAGTTGCGTATGCTCAGGAAACTGCGCAATATGTTTTTCGATATCCGGATGCATATCCAATTTAATTGGCTTGCTCGCAATAAACCTTGAACTGATTGAGAATGGCCTGCCAACCTTGTTCCTGAAGTTCTAAAGTATTTTCAGCTTCTGGCTGAAAGCGTTGCTCAATAAGCGTTGTATTTCCGTTCGAAACAAACTTAACATCTACCAGTCTGCCATCTTCCAAAGCACTCGAGATGGATTCAAAAGGCGTAATGGCTAAAAAATGAGCTTTGAGGTCAAAACCAAAACTGCCGTCTTTGGCTTCCATGCGGTAATTTGAATGACCACCTTCTCTGAAATCGACCTCTGCCGTTGGGCAACACCAAGACTCGTGGGCGAAGTTCCAGTTGACGACATGTTGTGCTTGGGTCCATTTTTCCCAAACGGTAGAAACGGGTGCTGCGATCAGTGCTTGCACCTTGATAAATTGCTGTGCTGACATCTGACAAAAATAAACAATTGCACTTATTAATTTGGTAATTTTGAAGCATGGAATTTGAGCTTGTATCCGATTACAAACCAACGGGTGATCAACCCGAAGCCATTCGGCAATTGGTCGCTGGTATACAAGAAGGCATTGAGCAGCAAACCTTGCTTGGTGTTACCGGTAGTGGTAAAACATTTACAGTTGCCAATGTCATCAAAGAAGTACAGCGCCCCACGCTCATTTTATCTCACAACAAAACTCTAGCTGCGCAGCTCTACGGCGAATTCAAACAATTCTTCCCCAATAATGCCGTCGAGTACTTCGTATCTTACTACGACTACTATCAACCCGAGGCCTTTATTCCGTCCACGGGTACTTACATCGAGAAAGACCTACAAATCAACGACGAAATTGAAAAGCTCCGTTTAGCGGCAACCTCTGCCCTGCTTTCGGGCCGCCGCGACGTCATTGTAGTAGCTTCGGTGAGTTGTATTTACGGAATCGGAAACCCAACAGAATTCAAAAACAGCATTTTGCACATTCAAGTGGGGCAAACCATTGTGCGCAATAAATTTTTGTTTCGCTTGGTCGAGAATTTGTACCAACGCGCCAGCAACACCGAGTTTCAGCGCGGGCAATTCAGGGTAAGCGGCGAAACCGTTGATATCTATTTAGCCTATACCGATTATGCTTTGCGCATCGGCTTTTGGGGCGATGAAATTGAACAAATCAGCGCCATAGACCCCGAAAGCGGCCAAGTGCTTGAGCGCTTTCAAAACATCGATATTTTCCCGGCCAACCTCTTTGTATCTAGTCCAGAAAACACCCGTCAAGCCATCTTGCAAATCCAAGATGACCTCGTGGAGCAGGTTGCAAACTTCAAAGCAGAAGGTAAATTAGAAGAAGCCAAACGCCTCGACGAACGCGTCAACTACGACCTCGAAATGATCCGAGAGCTCGGCTACTGTTCAGGTATTGAAAATTATTCGCGCTATTTCGACCGTCGTGAACCTGGCGAGCGCCCTTTCTGCTTACTCGATTATTTCCCAGACGATTTCTTGATGGTCATCGACGAAAGCCACGTAACGCTGCCGCAAGTCAGGGGGATGTATGCCGGAGACCGCGCCCGAAAAATCAATCTGGTAGACTACGGTTTTCGTTTGCAAGCCGCCATTGACAACCGCCCGTTGAAATTCGAAGAATTCGAAGGCTTTTTAAACACCGTCATTTACGTATCAGCCACTCCTGCCGACTACGAAATTCAGCAAGCCGAGGGCATCATGGTTGAGCAACTCATTCGCCCAACTGGCCTACTCGACCCCATTATTGAGGTGCATCCTACCAAGCACCAAATTGATCACCTCATCGAAGAAATCGAAAAACGCAGACAACTTGAAGAGCGCGTATTGGTCACGACACTTACCAAGCGCATGGCTGAAGAGCTGCAAAAATACCTAGATCGCTTGGGCATTCCGTGCCGCTACATCCATTCAGAAATCGACACCATTGAGCGCGTCGAAATTTTACGCCAGCTCAGGCTCGGTGTTTTTGACGTCTTGATTGGTGTGAATCTATTAAGAGAAGGTTTGGACCTCCCCGAAGTTTCGTTGGTGGCCATTCTAGACGCCGACAAAGAAGGTTTCTTAAGAAATGAACGCTCTTTGGTCCAAACCGTAGGGCGCGCGGCCAGAAACGTCAACGGCAAAGTACTCATGTATGCCGACAAAATAACACCTTCCATGCAGCGCACCATTGACGAAACCGCGCGCCGCCGCCTGACCCAAGAGGCCTACAACACCGCACACAATCAGGTACCTCAGGCCCTCAATAAATCCAAAGACAAAATCTTGGAGTCGACTAAAGTAGCCGACGGCGACCAAACCACGCGTCAGGTCAAGCAACTGCAAAAAGAGCAACACCAAAACGCTCCCGAGCTTCAAAGCGCCATGGACCCTGAAGAGCGCGCTCAAGAAATCAAGGCGCTCAAAAAACAAATGGAGCGCGCCGCCAAAGACCTCGACTTCATTGAAGCAGCTCGCATCCGAGACCTCATCAAGGCACTTGAAAAATCAAATTAAAACTCATAAATCCTTCATACATGACAACAGCAACTCCTTCAAAAGCACTCAAGCAATTCAGAATCATGGCCATCGCCGAGGGCTTCTCGTGGCTCGCCCTTTTGGTAACCATGTACTTAAAATATGGCCTAGATATGCCCGAACCCAATAAAGTTGTTGGATATATCCATGGTTTTTTATTCCTGATTTACTGCTTCTATATTGCCTATTTCCTCTTCGAAGAAAAATGGAAATTTGGCAAGTGCTTAGTGCTTTTCATTACTGCATTTTTACCTTTTGGCACCTTCTGGGCCGAGCGTAAGTATTTGAGATAGGCCATAAATACCCAACCTGGAAAGGACTAAAAAACTTAAAGGTGCTGCTAGAAAAAGAAGATTATTAACTTTGTTTAAAATTGTAACACATGTCTAATCACTTACTCAAAGGAAAACGCGGTATCATCTTTGGTGCCCTCAACAATCAAAGTATTGCTTGGAAAGTAGCGGAGCGCGCTCATGAAGAAGGCGCAACGTTCGTTCTGACCAACGCACCTATCGCTATGCGCATGGGAGAAATCAATGAATTAGCTAGCAAAACAGGTAGCCAAGTGATCCCTGCAGATGCCACTAACCTTGAAGACCTCGAGAACTTAGTTACCAAAGCACAAGAAATTCTTGGTGGTAAAATTGACTTCGTTTTGCACTCTATCGGGATGTCGCCAAATGTCAGAAAAGGCAAGCACTACACCGAAAACGACTACAACTACTATGGTCAAACTATGGATGTTTCAGCGATGTCTTTGCACAAAACCTTAGCTACCCTTTACAAGCACGACGCCATGAACGAATGGGGATCTGTAGTAGCGCTTTCTTACATTGCTGCACAACGCATCTTCCCTGACTACAACGACATGGCAGACGCAAAATCTTTACTTGAGTCTATCGCACGTTCTTTCGGTTACCACTACGGTATCAAGAAAAAAGTGCGCGTCAATACCATTTCGCAGTCACCAACAGTCACCACAGCTGGTCAAGGGATCAAAGGGTTCACAGAGTTCATCAACTTCTCTGAGCAAATGTCGCCACTCGGCAACGCAAGCGCTATTGCCTGTGCAGACTACTGCATCAGCATGTTCTCTGACCTCACCAAATACGTCACGATGCAGAACCTCTTCCACGACGGCGGCTTCTCCAACACTGGCGTCACCCAACAAGTCATCGAACGCTTCGGCGATCAGTAATATTCAAATTACACAGAACAAAAAAGGCCGCAGTAGCGGCCTTTTTTGGTTTTGAAACTATTCAAAGTCTAGTACTAAAACCTCACACCAACATTGAGTTGGATGTTGACTACTCCGTAATGGAATACTTTTTCTTTCACTCCGGATGTATACTCAAAATAACCACCATTGCCACTAATATTCATGGTGTTGTAGGTTTGATAAGTGTAAGTGAGGATATTGCGCGGCATGTATTTCCCAGAAAGCTCCAAGTAAAAGCGATTAAACAGCGTTTTTCTTAAGTTAACGCCAAGGTCAAAACCGATTGGATTTTTATCAAGAGTTGGGACAATTATTTTCGTGTAGTACTCTGCAAAATCGACCTCTCTTGCCAAGTCTAGATTGACATCGAACAAATAATCGAGCTGCTGGCATCTGTTAAAGTAAAAACCCGCATTCCAGGAAATAACATCCTTTCCCTCGTTGAAATAATACGAATTCTGAATACCTAAAGAAAAAATAGCACTTTTTAATTGGGCACTATTTGCAAATAGCGGTAAATATGGCGAAAGCGGATGATTATCGAAATACTGGTTATAATTGGTAATAGAATAATTTTCACGTCCCATCATAGCACCTGCCTTAATGCTCCAAGTGCTGTCGATCAGATCAAATTCATAATTCAAGCCTTTGAAATAGGACGAAGGAGCAATTTGAATTTCACCACTTTGAGGAAAATCGCTCAAGGGTGTTTGACTAACCGGAATGAGGTATGAATTAGAGTAAGAAAGATGACTTTTTTGTGCAACAATAATAATTGGGCTCAATAAGAAAAATAAGATCGCTTTTTTCATAAGATAAATTGTCTTGAATTTAAATTGCTAGCGTTAATCTAATTCCATTACACCAGCAAATTCGTATGCTTCGGTGAATGGATTATATTCAAAAAACTCACCTTTGATATGTAAGGACTTGAAACTTTCATCTATGATCTTTCCTGAAAATTTCAATTGCTGTAAATAGCCTGGTCTGAAATCATCTATGACACCCTCAAGATCTTTGCGGTTTGAAATAAACAGCGTATCTCTATTTCCGCTTTCATTATTGGACCATACTAACCAATCTTTATTGCGCTCAACAACTCTAAAAAACAAACTTTTATAATAAATAATACTCCCACTCGTGTTTTTATATGTGAGGTCGTAAGAATGTTCTTGCTGCTTCTTTAAATAACTGCAACTTGTTAGCAACAATGAACTAAAAATCAAAAGTGTTTTCATGGGTGGGGGATTTACGAGTGTGAAAGGAAATGTTAACTAAGTTGCTTATAATCAAAACTAAAGATATTTATTCAATAATAAAAACTGTTTATTTCTACTCATGTTAAGTATGGTGCCCCCCCTATTTTCAAATTTCTTCGTAATATAAACGTTGGCAGAAAATAGCGGAATTATTTGAGACTTAACCAGGACGACATACAACGGATACGGCAGAAGGATGAGCGGTATATCATGGAACTCTATAAGCAGACGTTTCCGTTAATGATGTCTGTTGCGGTGAGGTTTGAGAAGAATCGGGAGGAACAGCTTACGGCTGTGCATAATGCGTTTTTGAAGATGCTGCGCTTTATTGATCAATTTAAGGTCAATTCTTCGTTTGAAGCATGGTTACTCAGAATTGTAAGAAACGAACTCATCGATACTTACCGCCGTCAACACAAATTGTCAAATATTGAGTTCACTGAACTCAAAAACGAAATACCAGAACCTGAATTCCAACTCGAACAACTTGAAAACACAGCGCCTTCACAGGTGCTAGCTATCCTCAATGACTTACCCCCCGCTTCAAAATTAGTTTTCAATCTTTTTGCAATCGATGATTACAGTATCAACCAAATTAGTGAGGAACTCGGTATCAGCAGAGAAACCGTCAAATGGCACTTAAAAACTTCGCGCAAAATACTACGCGCAAACCTTGCAAATCTCAAAAATCAAGAACATGAAATCGAGTAACAAGCAGTTTGATCAAATTATAAAGGAGAAGCTACATTCCCTTGAGTTTTCGACGCAGCTCGCCGATCAAGAACTCCTGATGAAAAAGCTGCATTCCAAAGATTTTTCCACGAAGAAATATACGGGGCTTAAATTCCTGATGGTGCTTGCGCTACTTTCTTCATTTGCCTTTATTCAGTTACAGCAGCAAAAAGGGACAGCGCATTATTTTCAGGTTCAAGTAATTTCAAAAGAAGCTCCTCTTCTTGCCAAATTCATCAATGAAGCCCCTGTATTTCAAACACCAAGAACAGCTGTTGCTCAAGTTAACGGGAATCAACTTCAACAATTAGTTGCTCATTTTCAGACCACACAGCAACAAGCCACCACTACAACTCCTATTGAAAAGCTACAACACTTACCAAAATACCCGCAGGTACGTTCTACCTTGACTGGTTTAAATCGGATACAAGCACCAGCCATTGATCAGTTTGTAAAATACAACGGCAAGCCTTTGCAAGAGGCCCAAACCTCGGTGCAAAAAACATTAGTTTGTGGACAAAGTGAAGATGGTAGCAAACTCATTGTTGCGCAATCAAAAGTGGCTAAATTCAAGGCCGACAGCACACTCGCCAATGACGATTTTGGCGTGTACCGACCAACAGGCCTGCAAGAAGATGCGGTTATCCAGTATGCCGTTTACGATAAAAAAACCTTGTTTAGAAGGTTCCAATTCGAGCACATCCATCACGGCATCAGAACCACCAAAATTGCCAAACCCCAAAGAGCGGAAAAGGTGAAAACCGAAAAAAACAAAGTTCCAGCTGCCTTTCACGCTTCTTCTTTTGCCCCGAACCCACATGTGCATCACACGCGTCAATATTTAGAAAGTGAATATGAAGAGTATACCTATTTCATCCAAAACGACAGTATCTTATTTATCAGTGACCGCGTCAACTTTGTAGTCGTCATGACACCTCAAGGCGATATCTTATCAAAAGCACAAATTTCTATTTCAGAACCTTACATGTACTACCTCGGGGAGAAAACAACCTTTTTTGATCCTGCGACCGGAAAGGTGTACCTCAGTGTTTCTACTTTGTATCGCATCAACCTCTATGAATTGGATCCGAGTAACGGGCAAACCACCTTTCTAACGGCGCTCGACGATGTATGGCCAAATCCCAAGTTCAGAATAACGAATGGTGTATTGCATTATCAAAAAGGTAGCAAGCTCTTTGAGCAGCGTTTAACGAAATAAAAAAGGCCGCAGTAGCGGCCTTTTTTATTTCATAATAATCTACTAATCTTCCTTCCAATTAAGGCGTGACTTCGTATATGGAATATTCGATTTTTCGAGTTCGAGCTGTAGCGCTGCGAGGCGCTTGTAGTAGTCTTGGAGTTGTGGGTAGAGGCTGTCGTATTGCTGTTGTACCATGCTCAGGTTGGCCTGATGCGTTTTGCTGACGCCAGTGGTGTTGTCTGAGAGTTGATACTCGAGCAAGCCAAGGCGACTTGTTAACGATGGTACGGTTTCGAATTCGTGCTTGGTTCTGAGGCCGTCACCATACAAAGTTACTTTTGCTTCTTCTTTCAAGAGTTTGAGTTTTCTGACTTCAGCTAAAAGCGCCATATTGGTATTCGGGAAGTTCAGGATCGCTTTTTCTATGAGTTCAAGCTCTTGGTTGGCTTCTTCAAAGCGCTTTTCTTGCCCACTCACTTTTCTATTGAGTTCAGCCACTTGAGCTCTAAATGCATCTAGCGCTTGGTTGTCTTTGGCAATTAAAGTTTGATTATTGAGGCCTTTCACATTAAAAGCGGTAGCAGCTATCAAAGTATCGACTTGTCCATTGTGTACTTGCAAAACGCGCAAGTAATAAGTTCCTGGCACAACAAGTGGCCCTCTGCCCCAGCCTCCGATTGGGTTAGTGCTGGCTTTGCGCAAGTCCCAGTTTTGGCGAACCAAGCCTGCTTGTGCGGCACTGCTCATTCTTCTGATTTCTGAACCTTTGGCATCGGAAATGATCCAAATGAATTTTGCAGCTTCGTCGAGTTCTTCGGCCTTGAGGGCATCAAAACTTGGGTAGCTGACGTCTTTTCCTTCTTTTTCGAGCTCCTTTTCTTTTTGCTGACGCGTGCTTTTGAGGTCTTTAGGAACCTCCTTAACGTGTAAAGAGAAGGTGGCTCCGAAGCTCGGGTTTTTCGCAGACCACATGTTGTGTCCTTGAAAACCAGTGCCTTCCAAACCAAGTGGATCAGCTTCAATGTAAAGTAAAGCATCTTTTACCGGAAATAAATGCGCGGCTTTTTGTAGGTTTTCCTTACTGAGGGTGCGCAGTGGGCTGAAGTTATCTAGGACATAAAAACCACGGCCAAAAGTAGCGGCTACTAAATCGACTTCGCGTTCTTGGATATCGAGGTCATAGACCGCAACCGTAGGCAAACCGCTTAGTTTGGTCCAGTTAAGGCCGCCGTCTGTACTAAAATAGGCACCGAATTCTGTCCCGACAAACAATAAGTTTTCTTGGACTGGATCTTGCTTGAGGCAATAAACCGTGCCGCGCGTTGGCAAATTGCCAGCAATACTGACCCAAGTTTTGCCTTTGTCGGTGGACTTCAATAAATAAGGTTTGAAATCGCCTTGGCGCTGTGCATTGAAACAGGCATACACCACATTTTCTTGGTGCAATGAAGCCGTGAGCATATTGACACGTGTGTTGAGTGGAATACCCGGGAAGCTTGCGTAGCGCGTCCAGGTTTGGCCATCGTTTTCTGAAACCTGTACAAGGCCGTCATCGGTACCCACATACAATAAACCTTTTTTGCGTGGCGATTCATCTAAGGCCACCACATTGCCATAAATGGTAGTCGAGGCATTTTTCATAACGGCGTCGATGGTCCAGACCTGACCCATTACTTCGATTTCATTGCGGTCAATTTGCTGCGTGAGGTCAGGGCTAATGGTTTGCCAATCATCTCCGCGATTGCTCGATTTAAAGAGTTTATTCGCCGCAAAATAAAGCGTACTAGCGTCGTGCTTAGAAACAATTAATGGCGCATCCCAGTTCCAGCGGTATGCTGCCTCGCCAAGTGCTGGCATGGGCTGAATAGGCACCTTTTCGCCGCTTGCACGGTCGTAGCGCACCAACCAACCGTATTGTGCTTGCGCATACGTGATATTCGGGTTGGACCAATCTGTAGCCGATTCAAAACCATCGCCACCGTTGGTAATGAACCAATCGGTATTGAGGACACCTGAAACATTGATGCTTGCCGAAGGGCCACCCATCGAGTTGTTGTCTTGGGTTCCGCCGTAAATATTGTAAAATGGTGTCGCGTTGTCGGTGACTACTTTGTAGAACTGAATGATGGGTAAGTTGCCATAAAAACTCCATTCTTTGGCGTGGGTATAGGTTTCATACAAGCCACCATCACAGCCTACCAACCAGTGATTGGTGTTGTTTGGGTCAATCCAAATGCAGTGGTTGTCTACGTGCTTGTTTTTTTCACCGGTTGGGACAAAAGTTTTGCCGCCATCGGTGCTGTGGTGCATGTAGGTAT
>CAZPWB010000020.1:0-36772 GCA_964590425.1 uncultured Lishizhenia sp.
GCAAGGTTTTCATCCTTGAAACAGGAGTTCGATTCTCCTATGGGCTGCATTTTTTTAACGGTTTTAATTAATATAAGCTATGGCAAACCATAAATCATCCATCAAGCGCATTCGTTCAAACGAAGCTAAACGCGTATTGAACAAATACCAGCACAAAACAGCTCGTAATGCAATGCGTAAATTGCGCGCTACCAAAGACCGCAACGAAGCAGTAGGCATGCTTCCAACGGTAGTGGCAATGTTGGATAAACTTGCAAAACGCAACATCATTCATAAAAATAAAGCAGCTAACCTTAAGTCAGGTTTGCAATTGCGCGTAAACGCACTTTAATATTTTTTGAATTCAATTTGTGAAGGGTCGCCTGATTGGGCGACCCTTCTTTTTTTCTTAAGTTTGTATCATGAAACAAACCCTACTCCTTGTTCTGTGCACAGTTTTCTATTTTACAGCGCAAGCGCAGCAGTTGGGTCCGCAAGACACATTGCGCAGTGTAAATCGCACCTTTGGTCCTGCAGATTCATTACTGCATATCATGGATGGTTTCTCATCAAGTTTTTTTATTCAAGCACAACAAAATACACTCAACGCAACTGATTTTTTGAAGCCAGGTTTCGTTGCTTTTGCAGAAGCTAAACGAAGCGTCAAACCATTTTTGTTTAGTGCATTACCTCATTTAGGTTTCGGGTATGGTTTTGGGGCACAAGGCTCACAAATTTTAAGACTCGATTACGAACAGGCCTTCTCGCATCACACTTTACTTAATTTACGTTATGATCGCTGGCAAAGAACAGGTTTCATGCGTGCCGATGATTTGCGTTTTAGTGGTTTGCAAATAAATTTACATCAGCAAGGTAAAGCACATGAGTTTCAGGTGTCATTTTCAAATGCGAGTGATGATCGTCAGTGGTCAGGAGGGATTGCAGACTATTCGGATCTCAATTCACTAGCACTCGAGCTCATCCCGGTGCGCAAAGAAACGGCTCGTACTCAAAAAAATACCTACGACGCCTCGCTTCAATTCAGGTATCGTATTTTTGGTGATTCATTGAAGCGCCTCAATTTTGCAAGTTATCATGCAGTTCACTTGCAGCAAAGGCTTTATCAGGAGCAAGGCAATCTGGCGCTATTCTATCCACAAACGTTCTTGAATTCTGACACTTGTGCTGATACTTTTCGTCAGCAATTCATTGAGAATAGGGTAGGTTTAAACTGGACAACACCAAAATTTCAGGTTTCCTCCTTGCTTGGTTTATTGCAACGCCAGTGGTCAGATCCTGTATTGATTTATGATACTCTTGAAGTTAATTGGAATAACGAATTGAAATATAAAAGTAAGCAGCTACATTTCTCACATGAAAATAGGGTCAATATAATAGGAGCGGCACAGGGAGTTCGGTCTCAGACAAAATTCAATTATACTTTTGCTAAAACGGGTTTAGAATTGCAGCATCAGTATAGTAATGAATGGCCTTTGTTAATGCAGCGTGGTTATATGAGCAACTTAACCAATTATTCGTGGTTAAGCCCCCAAAAAGAAAGGTTTCAGCAACTCAATGCCCAGCTGAGTTTCAGGTTGCAAAATTTGTATCTTGGCTTGAATGCAGGAGTAGCAGCTTTTGGCAACGTATATCGTTTTGAACAAAGTTCGATGTTATGGACCCAGTTTGGATTGACTTCAACAGGTAGCTTTGCAACTGCAAGCACACAAGTTAGATATCAGTTAGGAGCCTTTAACCTGAGCACTAGTTATCAATATTTAGCGCAAAACACAGCTCAATTTTTACCAAGACACAAAGCGTCGGCATCCTTACTATGGACAGGTGGCGTTTTTAAAGATAAACGTTTGAAAATGGCTATAGAAGGGAAAATTCAGTATCAGTCAAGATTTCAGGCCCTTGTTTATTTGCCATTTATTGAGAGTCTTGATTGGATAGCCACACAAAGTGCGAGCGCTCAAAATGGATTTATGAATGCGCAATTAGGAATGGCTCTTGAGGTGAAAACATTTAGATTTTTTGTAAATGTTGCAAATCTAGGAAGCTTTTGGAATCAAGAAACGATTTCAATAGTGCAAGGATATCCTTTCCCGCCATTACAAATAAGGCTGGGCTTAACGTGGGATTTCTGGAATTAAGAAAAATTCAGGAAGAAAAAGCTACTTAAGCTTTTCCGAGTACTTCAGCCATTTTAGCACCAATTTGAGCAGGAGAATCTACGACATGAATTCCACACTCTTTCATAATGCGCTTTTTAGCTTCAGCGGTGTCATCTTTGCCACCAACAATAGCACCAGCATGCCCCATTGTACGGCCTTTAGGAGCGGTTTCACCAGCGATAAAGCCAACTACAGGTTTCGTGCCGTTTTCTTTGATCCAACGTGCAGCAATAGCTTCTAAGTTTCCGCCAATTTCACCAATCATGACAATACCTTCTGTTTCAGGGTCATTCATGAGTAATTCTACAGCTTCACGAGTAGTTGTTCCGATGATTGGATCACCACCAATACCGATAGCAGTAGTAATACCCATTCCGGCTTTAGCAACTTGGTCAGCTGCCTCATAAGTAAGGGTGCCTGATTTAGAAACGATACCAATTTTTCCTGTTTTGAAAACAAAACCTGGCATGATACCTACTTTTGCTTCGCCTGCAGTGATAACACCTGGGCAATTAGGGCCAATAAGACGTGTATTGAAGCCTTTGATATATTCTTTGGCTTTAACCATATCATTTACAGGAATACCTTCTGTAATGCAAACAATAACTTTAATGCCGGCTTCAGCAGCTTCCATGATAGCGTCTGCAGCGAAGGCTGGTGGCACAAAAATAATAGAGGTGTCAGCCTGAGTTTGTTGCACGGCATCTGCTACAGTATTGAAAACTGGACGGTCAAGGTGAGTACTTCCACCTTTTCCTGGCGTAACACCACCAACCACGTTTGTTCCAAATTCGATCATTTGGCTTGCGTGGAAAGTCCCTTCACTTCCTGTAAAACCTTGTACAATTACTCTTGAATTTTTATTTACCAATACACTCATAGTTGTTATTTTTTGCGTGTCAAAAATAAGCATTTATTTGGCATCAACGATAGTCATTTCAAAATACAATATTTTATCTTTTGAAATTTTATCTGTACCTGACTGTCCGTAGGCTAATTGAGGTGGCGCTATGCAGCGTAATTTACTTCCCACAGGAAGTTGAAACAAGGCTTCTTGCCAAGCTTTGATCAGGCCAATTAAGGGTAAACCAATGGCTTTATCTTGTTTTTCAATGTGTTCACCTGAGAGTAAAAACAATTGATATTTCACCCAAATGCTGTCTTGGAGTTGGATTTTTCTACCTGTACCAAGACTATCAATACTCAGATACAAACCGCTGCCTGTTGGCTTTAGATTGAGGTTCTTTTTTTGGATATGCTGCTTAATTTGTTGGTCAAAAGTTTGGGTCTCTTCATTGGAGTAACCACAAGAAAACAACAGGGCATTTAGTAATAAAATATGTAAAATGCGCATCATGGCTTTTGTAGAACAGCTAAATAATGATCTTCATAGGTGCAGGCCCTACGGCATTTGAAGCCCATTTCTGTGGCTTGCTGATGCAAGGTATCGTAGTCAATGTATAGCCACTCGAACTCGGGGCCACTTATTTTATTGTAATGCATTTGGAATTTGAAGTTTCCGTAATATTCTGCATTGAGGTCGAGCCAAACCGAACCGTCTTCGTCTTCATATAAATACTTGACGTCTGTTGAATCTGCAATGAGACAACCTCCAGGCTCAAGTAAATCATAGGCTTGTTTTAGAAAGGAAGGTAGTTTCGATAACTTTTGCGCCAAACCAAAGCCGTTCATTAATGAAAGGATGGTGTTGTATTTTTGAGTTGGCTTGAGGGCATAGAAGTCTTGTTGTTTGGCGTTGAGGCCTAAAGTTTTCATGTATGTAACAGCCCCAGCTGAAAGGTCAATAGCAGTGACGTCAAGACCATAATCTTGAAGCACTAAACTATGAACACCAGCTCCAGCACCGATATCTAGCACTTTCCCTTTACATAGACTCAGTGCTTCTAGTTCTAGTTCGGGCATGTCTTTTTCAGAACGAAATAAGACTTCAATAGGTATAATGTCGTCATCGCAGAGATCGGATGAAACAATGATATCAAAGGGTCTTTTTGTCTTGGTATAATCCAGGATTGCCTGACCAATTGGGTCCCCCGTTGGGTTGGTATTTTTAGTATTCATATTCGTTGTAGTCATTGAGGTCGTCATCGGCGTAATCATCGTCGAAATCTTGGAAACCAAATTCGTCTTCCTCTTCGTCGGCTGACGGATTACCTAAAACTTCTTCTCCGAATAGGTTTTCATCGAGTAGGGCACGAGATTGCTCAGTAGGCGCTGTTCCGATAGCTAATGCCATTATGGGTGCAGCCGGACTTTCTTTTTCATAAGCAATGAGTTCTATTAAGAAGATCCACATGCGCATGAAGTCATAGACAAGAATAAAGCGTTGATCTGGTTCTTGAAGAAAGTCTTGGATGACCGCATTTTTCATCACGCTAGCGGGTTCGTCAATGGCGTCGTCGTCATAGGAGAGGTCGAGTAATGAAAGTTCATGCCCCTTATCCCAAGAATCATTGGAAACATAGAAGCTAGCCATTTGATCACCTTTGAAGTTGAATGCTTCCATGATGGCATGATAAAATGTTTCAAAATGAGCATCATTGGCAATAACGATGTCTCTGAAAACTTCTTCGTTTTTATCGCTATCGAGTAGGACTCGAAATTTTAATCCTGGCATCTCGTTTTGGTTTAAGATAAAGGTAAGTATTATTCAGGAAGGACCGGCTGACGATGGACAATTAAACCTAAGGAAGCACCTATTCTGAGCATTTCTTCAATGGCTTCTTTGGGTTCGTTCGGAATATGACCTTCGAGAATGGCATCTTTGATATGCATTTTGATGGTGCCAATTGCAGCGCAAGGTCCGATATGAAATGTATCCATAATCAGTTGTCCTGATACAGGTGGCTGAAAATTCCGAACGCGGTCTTTTTCTTCAACGAGTTTTAACTTTTCAGCAACCAATTCAAAATTTTGCTTGTAGCGCTTTACTTTAAATTCATTTTTACTCGTGATATCAGCATTACACAGCGTCATGAGGTCTTCGATATCATCGCCCGCCTCGTGCAGCAAGCGTCTTACTGCGGCATCTGTAACAGACCCTTTTACCAAAGCAATAGGGCGTAAATGTAGGCGCACTAATTTTTGAACGTATTTCATTTGGTAGTCAAGTGGTAGACGCAAACGTGTAAATATGCGCGGTACCATTTTGGCGCCCAATTCTTCGTGACCATGAAAGGTCCAGCCCACAACTTTATCAAAGCGCTTGGTCGGAGGTTTAGCAATGTCATGTAAAATTGCCGCCCATCGCAACCAAAGTTTATCGGTATGGGTGGCAATATTGTCAAGCACTTCTAAGGTGTGCAAGAAGTTGTCTTTATGAGCTTTACCGTCTCGTGTTTCTATTCCTTGAAGCGCAATCATTTCAGGAAAAAACTGTTCGAGTAAGCCTGTAACTTGCAATAATTTAAAGGCTCTTGAAGGTTTTTTTGTTAGGATCATTTTGTTGAGCTCATCGGTGATGCGCTCTTGAGAAATGATACAGAGTCTTGGGGCTAACTGGCTCATGGCCTCGAGGCTTGCGCGTTCGATTTTGAAATCAAGACGGGTAGCAAAACGAATGGCTCTGAGCATCCGAAGTGGGTCATCGTTGTAGGTTACAACTGGATCTAAGGGTGTGCGAATAATACCTTTTTCAAGATCTTTGAGTCCGTTAAAAGGATCAATAAGCGCTCCGAAGTTGGCCGCGTTTAGACTGATGGCCATCGAATTAATAGTGAAGTCACGGCGATTTTGATCGTCTTGTAGCGTTCCATTTTCTGTAAATGGTTTGCGAGAGTTAGCTTGGTAAGATTCTTTACGAGCGCCTACAAATTCAACATCGAGGTCTTTATACCGAAAATGAGCAGTCCCGTAGTTTTTGAAAACACTGACCTTTTTGACTTTTAATATTTGCGCAACGGCGTTTGCAAGTGCAGGGCCATCGCCAAGTACTAAAATATCGATGTCTTTGCTCGGAATTTCAAGAAGGAGGTCTCGGACCCAACCGCCAATTACATAAATTTCAATACCCTCCTTAGCAGCGTATTGCGCCAGTACTTTAAATACAGGATGTTTGAGCTGAGGGGCGTATGAAAAATCCATGGGGCACAAAGTTAAAAGTAATCCCCGAAACAAGCGCTTAACTTCGACTAGATTTCGTCGTCTTCGTCGTCATCAAAGAAGTCATCTTCTTCATCCGACTTTTTGTAATTGAAGAGCTCGTCGTCAAAATCGTCATCGTCGTCATCAAAAAAACGCGAACTTTTACCGCTTTTTTTATAGGCATCCATTTTTGGCTTCTTATTGCGATTTTCGTCATCACCAGGTTTTCTATCCTTGTCTTTGCTTTTTTTACGCGGTTCAAGTTTTGGTGTGATAAATCCGTTTGATCCGAGATCAGTACTGGGCTCTGTTGGTACTCTAAAATTTTCTGAACGAGCTGGTGCTTCGCTAGTACCTTGTGAAGGAGTTGGGCGAGGAGCTGGACGGTCATTGCTGCGTTGTTCAGCTTCTTTGACAGCGAGAGCTCTGCCGTTGATGACATAACCATCGAGCCCACTAATTGCTGCAAGCGCTTCTTGTTTGTCGGCCATTTCAACGAAGGCAAAACCTCGGGGCTTACCTGTTTCACGATCAGTAGCGATTGTAGCTTTGAGAACAGTTCCATAGGCTTCGAAAAGTAGTCGAAGCTCTTGATTTGTAACGCCAAAGTCGAGTTTGGCAACAAAAATACTAGTCATAGAAGAAATTAAACGACGCAGGATTAGGTAAATACTTCAAGTTCTTGCTCCGAAATTAGAATAAAAATGAAAAATACAATGCTTTTTGAAAAAAAATATTGCAAATGCACCGTAATTCTACGTTACATCAAAGCTGCAAACACCTTATATTTGTAACATGCGCCTAGTTAAACAAATTCCGCACGAACACTTTTTGGTGCAGCTTCACCACTACAATAACAAATATATTCTCAGTATCACACTTGATGAATACGAACAATCCTTCAAGGTGCCTAGTGAAAATATAACCAATACTGATCTATTCGAAACGGCGCTCAGCTCAGAATTTTATTCTGCTTGCTTACAAGACTTCCTAAATATGAGAACGCGCTGGTTAAAAATCCAACAACAATTACAATGAAAAAAATTATTCTTTTTAGTTTAGCTCTAGGTCTTTTGGGGGCTTGTAGTCAAGAACAAAAGCCGAGCACAAAGTCAGTCCCAAAAGTAGAAGCCAAAGATTTAGACGGTCTAAAAATCGCCTATTATTCGAACGATAGTATCAAAAAATACTTTGAATACTTTAAAAACGAAGAGGCACGCGCAGAAAAAAAACAACGCAGCTTTGAAGTAGAGTTGAACAAACGCAACAAAGCCTATGAAGATTTCGTGATAAAAAAAGAGCAAGAAGCACGCGCTGGTTTATTATCACAAAATGAGTTGGCCATGGTACAGCAAAAAGCCCAGCAACTTCAGGCAGACGTTATGCGCTATCAGCAAGAAGAAGGCCAGAAGATTGAAAAGGCAACGCTTAAATCATTAGAAGAAATCAACAAAAAAGTAGAGACTTGGGGTAAGAAGTACTGTGAGCTGCATCAAATTGATCTTTTACTGATTCAAGGACAAGGAGGGCAAATCAATTATATTAATAAAAGCATGGATGTAACCAAAGCGTTTATCAACTTCCTTAATGAGAATCAAAAAGAAATTGAAAAGGATCTTAATTAATGCGACCTAATTCAGCACTCAAAGAAAGCAATATTGCCGAATATTTGCTTTACATCTATCAAATTGAAGCCATGGTTCGGAGTTTTAATCTCGACCTCGACCTCATCAAAAACCAGTTACTCATTCCCGGTTCTAAAAGCCCAGAAGATTTAGCGAATCACGTACAATGGTATGACAACCTCATGGACGAATTCCAAAGACGCGGTTTGCAAAAGGAGGGGCATATTGAAGAGGTGGAGGAAGTATTGATGGAATTGGTTTATCTGCATAACACCTTGCTGACGATCGTCAACGACGAAAAATACAAAACCCTTTGTGAACAAGCACAACCTGATCTCATTGAATTTAAAAAGCGTTCAAATATGTCTCAGCGTCAAGATATTGAGGCCTTATTGCACGCCATGTTCATGAAGCTTCAGCTCAAAATAAAACAACAAGAAATCAGCCCCGAGACCGAAGCAGCTTTCGATTTATTTAGAATTCAGTTAGCCTATCTATCAAGGGCCTATGGTCAAATGAAATCAGGAGCACTTAATTTCTTCCAGAACTAGTTTGCACTCGGAAAGTCCTCAAGCGCTTGCAGTTCAGCTGCTTGCTCATTGAGTGCAAAAACCTGATGCTCAAGGCCATTGCTTAAGGCTAAATAAGGAGCCTGTATTTTTCTTTGGTATACGGAAATTTGTTCCATGACCGCTCTCGAGATGGGTACTGAAGGTGCTTTACATTCAATGAGTAGCAAGGGCTTAAAATCGATGTCATAAACCACGATATCCCATCTTTTTGTAAAGCCATCATATTGAATTTGCTTCTCTACACTGATTTTTTCCAAAGAGAAGCCCTTACTGAGGTTTAAAAAGGATATCAAATGTTGTCGGACCCACTCTTCAGGCGTCAGGACTAGTAATTTTCTCCTGATCAAGCATTGCACCATGACTTTGTCGTCTTGGCGCTTCAGCTTGAGCGGTGCAGGTGGAAGTGCTAAAGGAGTTAGCGCTTGCATTAAATTCCGGGCAAAATCAGGTTGATATCCTTGTATTGCAGATCAAACACTTTACCTAACACTTCGTTAGTCAGGATGCCTCTGAACATATAAACGCCATTCCTGAAACCAGCATGCGTACGAATTAAGTCAGCAACACCCCCGCGGTCACCCATTTCTAGAAGTAAAGGCGAAAGCGTGTTGGAAAGGGCAAAGGATGCGGTCCTAGAAACTCTTGATGCAATATTGGGGACACAATAGTGGGTGACGCCATGTTTTTCAAAAGTGGGTTCACTATGGTTAGTGATCTTTGAGGTTTCAAAGCACCCCCCTTGGTCTATGCTGATGTCGAGCACCACTGAGCCCGGTTTCATTTGGGCAATCATGTCTTCACTCACGACGCAAGGTGTGCGACCAATGTTTGAACGCAAGGCACCAATAACGACATCGGCTCTGCGTATGGCTTTGGCTAAAACTTTTGGTTGTAATATACTGGTATGCACACGAACGCCGAGGTCATTTTGGAGGCGTCTGAGTCTTGATAATGAATTGTCGAAAACCTTTACGGATGCACCCAAACCTAAAGCAGATCTGGTGGCAAATTCACCTACGGTTCCGGCACCAATCACTACAATTTCTGTGGGTTGTACACCGGCAATACCGCCCAACATGAGGCCTTTCCCTTGAGAAAAGGAAGAAAGTAATTCGCCAGCAACCAAGATGGAAGTGGTTCCGGCAATTTCACTCATGGTTCTGACAATTGAAAAGACCCCTTCTTCGTCGCGAATGTAATCCCAAGCAATAGCCGTAATTTTTTTAGCAGTTAGGAGCTGTAAGATTTCTTTGGGTTGTGTAGAAAGTTGAAGTGCAGAAATAAAAGTTTGATTACCGGGCATGAAGCCAATTTCTTCCTCAGAAGGCGGCGCCACTTTTAAGATGATATCGGCCTGGTAAACACCTTTTCGGTCGTAAATAATTTGAGCACCAGCCTCGCTATACTCGTTATCTGAAAAGTTAGAGCCTTTACCGGCCTCAGTTTCTATTAAAACTTGATGGCCATTTGCTATGAGTAAAGAAACAGCCTCGGGCACCAACGCAACGCGTCGCTCTTGAAAAGAGGTTTCTTTCGGGATACCAATCAGTAGGTCACCTTTCTTTTTTCTGACTTCTAATAAATCTTCTTTTGGAAGTAAACCACCCTGTTGAATGAGTGTTTTGAGAATGTTTTGATCAGTTGTCATGGTAAAGTTCTAAGGTTCTACTCAAATCAGGATTCGTACGAATATACAGCCAAAAGAGCTGATGTGGAAGGATTTGCTCAATTTTTTCAGACCATTCTACAAAAAATACTCCCTTTTGCTCAAAGAGTTCTTCAAGGCCTAAATTCAGTAAATCAGTTTCATTTTCAATGCGATAGCAATCTAGATGAAAGATTTTTCCTTTGCTTGGGCTAACATAAGACTGAACAATCGCAAAGGTGGGTGATCCTTCAAAATGTTCAATTTGAGCTGCTTGAATGAAGGCTGAAATCGTGGTCGTTTTTCCGGCGCCCATTTCTCCTTCAACTGCGACAAAGGCATTTTCAGGTAAAAAACCCCAAATTACTTGGGCTAAGTCGGATAAATCTGAATGCGTCTTGTTTGACCACTCAGCCAAAAGTCTTTTAGCTTTCATAAGGAAGCATTTGCCCGTTTTTCCACTTCATTAAACGCAATTCTTGGAGGTCAAACACGGCAAAGGTGTTATGTTGCAGCCAGTCTCCGGTATTGATGTATTTAGCTGAACCTACTTCAAGATTCAATGGCAAATGACGATGCCCAAAAATATAGTAATCGCG
Source organism: uncultured Lishizhenia sp. (assembly GCA_964590425.1). Taxonomy (GTDB): domain Bacteria; phylum Bacteroidota; class Bacteroidia; order Flavobacteriales_D; family Crocinitomicaceae; genus UBA952. Next base: position 10,699 of record CAZPWB010000020.1, read on the forward strand.
GTGCTGAATAGCTTGTTTTTCTTTGACGTATTGAAATAACCATTCTTGTTCAGGACCATTGTAAACGAGATCTTTTTTTCCACCTTTGGCACGGCTTCTTCTCGATAGAAAACTAGCAAGCCCGATACCGAAGTTGGGGTGCAAGCGTGCAAATAACCACTGACATACTTGGCTTCTGAAAAAGAGTTTTAAGAATTTATATTTGTAATCTCCAGGTCCAAGGCCATCGCCATGGTGCAAATAAAATTGTTTGCCAGCAAAATCAAAGGTGAGTTCATGGCTGTGTATTTTGACGCCAAGTTCCTTTTCAAAATAATCAAACATCCACATGTCGTGATTGCCCTTGAAAAGGTGAATTTGAATGCCTTTGTCGGAAAGTGCCGCCAGTTTACCTAGTAAACGGATGTAGCCTTTCGGAACAACGGTTTTGTATTCAAACCAAAAATCAAAAACATCGCCTAAAAGAAAAATACTATGCGCTGAATCTTCAATTTGTTCGAGCCAACTTATTAAAGCGCGTTCCCGAACTAAACTTTTCTCTGCATTGGGTGCGCCCAAATGAAAATCAGAAGCGAAATAAAGATATTTATTGGCGCTGTTCATCAAAAACCAAAAATTTGCTGAAGGGTCTGTTCTAAGGCAGCTCCACGCAGGTTGGTTGCAATGACTTTTCCGTCTCGGTCGATCAGGATAGTAAATGGAATGCTTGTGACACCAAATTGTTGAGCAACCTTATTTTGCCAGCCACCAAGATCGCTGACATGATTGGGCCAACTGAGTTGGTCAGCAGTAATGGCAGCAAGCCATTTGTTGCGGTCAGAGTCCAGGGAAACGCTCATGACGGTAAACCCAGCATCTTTGTATTTCTGGTAATTCTTGACCACATTTGGGTTTTCTGCGCGGCAGGGTCCACACCAAGAAGCCCAAAAGTCGATTAAGACGACCTGACCTCTGAGATCAGAAAGTTTCATTTGTTTTTTACCATCGGTCTTGAAGGACTGAAAATCGGGAACCAACTTACCCTTGGCAAAAGGATCTGCCGCTTCAATTTCTTGCTTTTTAGTCTCGTATTTTTGATACAATTGCTGCACAATGCTACTTTGAGGGAAACTCTGGTAGAGTTGGACAATCAAATTTTGATAACTCTGAAAATCTTGGTCAATGTTGATGCTGCTAAGGGGTAAAATGAGCGCTGCTGATTTTTGGTACATGCCAACATAACTCTGCAAGGCCGTTTGATATTGCTTAAACTGCTCAGTCATGTATTGATTAATGGCTGCTTCTTTGCTTTGGTCAGCTTTGATAGCGGTGAGCGCAGAGTCTGTTTTTTGTTGCCAACTACTCGTGAGTAGTACATATTCGTGCATTTGTCTGGACTCTTCTGAATTCACAAAATTGCATTGACTGGCAATTTTACGACCGTCGGCATAGATTTTAATCGTGTTGGTGTCACGGATAACTAAATGCAACATTTGTGTTCCGAAACGCAGGAGGTAGTAGTCTGGACCAGGAACAATTCCATTGAGCTCAAAGTTTCCTTTTTTGTCAAGAGGACTCACGATGTAGTCTCGGTAATAAGATCCAAAATTTTGAGAGATGCGAATGGAATCGGCACCTGAAAAAAAGATATTCCCCTCAATTTGAACCTTTAACCCTTGCGCAAATGAGCCAAACGATAAGAGCAGTAAAAATAGAAGGCTGATTTTTTTCATGTTATTTGAATATTTCGGCCAATTTCTTGGCAAGTTTTGCACCTCTTAAATTAGTGCCTATGACTTTCCCTTCTGGGTTTACCAAAACCGTATAAGGAATTCCGTCAAAACCATAGAGCTGCGGCAAATCTGAATTCCAGCCTTTCAAGTTGCTTACATGATTGGGCCAAAGCATACCCCAATCTTTAATGGCAGCCTTCCATTTATTAGCGTCTTCGTCGAGTGAGACACTATAAATTGTAAAGTTTTGCTGCTGGTATTTTTTGTAAAGTTGAACGACATTAGGCATTTCACTTTTACAAGGCCCACACCACGAAGCCCAAAAATCTATGAGGACATATTTGCCTTTGAGTGAGCTTAGGGTTATTTCTTGACCCTGAGGATTCGGAAGAGAGAGTTCAGGGGCGGCCATGGTGCCATTGATGGTACTTGAGTAATTGAAATAAGCATCTTCAATTTGTTGGTACTGTGCGGCCATATTTTCACTAGCAGGTTGGCCTGCAAAGGATGTTTGAAATGCTTTACTCAGTTTTTCAAGTGTGCCCAAATGCTTGGCATCCCAGTTTTCAAAACCAGTTGTGGGCAATAAATTCATGCTGAGTAAGATATTCAGAGGGCTGCTGAGGTCTTGTTCGATGAGTTGCGCGCAGAAATCTTCATATGTTTGTTTAGCTTCGTAGTACTGTTCTTCAATAGAAGCTTGATCTAGATTTTCTTGGTTGGCCTGTAATTTTTTTTGCAAAGCCTCAAAGGCTTTGGTTTCTTGCAGCATTTGTTGATAGTATCTTGCCCATTTAACACCGCTTAGCCCCGGTTTTGAACCAAAGTCTTGGAGCGAACAATTGAGCTGGAGCGCATCGTTTGCTTGTAAGGGCAACCAGAGAACGGTTCCGTTCAAATCATTGATCCTGAGGTTGTATAAACCCAAACCCGGAATGTTTGCCGGTAGTTCGAAGTGCCCGTCTTGTTCAATTTCTGTTTGGGCAACCGCAATAACCCCGCGGTCACTTGGTGCTTCTAGAAAAAGTTGTAAACCACCTGCATTCTTAATTTGCCCAGAAATAGTCACGTTGACCTCAAGGTTGTTTTTCTCGAGATCTGAGCGTTGGAAATACCAAAACAAGAAAGCTCCTATGGCAAGTACACTTGCAATAATCAGGATGGTTTTCTTGTTAAATTGAAAAGACATTAGGCTTCTAATTTTTGTCTGAGTAGACCATTGGCTGCCTTTGGATCAGCTTTGCCGCCGGAAACTTTCATGAGTTGCCCCATCAAAAATCCGATAAGTTGTTTCTCGCCATTACGGTAGCGGGTAACCTCTGCCGCATTTTGTTCAATGACTTGATCAATGTAGCCGAGAATCACGGATTGATCTGAGCTTTGAATGAGGTTCATTGCTTCAGCGAGTTCAAGCGGGCTTTTCTCGGAACTCAGCATGGCCGGGAAAATGCGTTGTGAAGCAATAGAGCTCGACACTTTTCCTTGGTCTATAAGTTCGATGAGCGCTGCAATACGTGCAGGTGCCATAGGGAAATGCTGGATATCCATGCCGTGCTCATTGAGGTAGGACTTGATGTCACCCATGAGCCAGTTGGCAGCTCCTTTGTAATTTTTGGTAAGCGCAATGAGTGCTTCATAATAAAGTGCAATTCCTTTTTGATCGGTGATGTTGTATGCGTCGTATTCAGACAAACCAAATTCTTTGGTGTAGCGCTCAAATAAAACACCTGGAAGTGCCGGCATATCTTTGGCAACTTCGTCAATGTGTGCTTGAGAAACCGTAATAGGTGGGAGGTCTGGTTCTGGGAAGTAGCGGTAATCGTTGGCTGCTTCTTTACTTCGCATCGAAATAGTGCTGCCTTTTAAGGCATCAAAAGCGCGCGTTTCTTGGCTCAGTTGCCCACCGGCCTCAAGTGTTTCAATCTGACGATTGATTTCAAATTCAATGGCTCTTTGGACGTTGCGAATCGAGTTCATATTCTTGACCTCGACTTTGGTTCCGAATTCTGAAGTCCCTTTGATGCGTACAGAAATATTGGCATCGCAGCGCAATGACCCTTCTTCCATGTTGCCGTCACAAATATCGAGGTAACGCACTAATTTGCGCACTTCAGTTAAGTAGTTGTATGCTTCGGTTGAGGATCGCAAATCGGGTTCAGAAACGATTTCAAGTAGTGGGGTACCAGCACGATTTAAATCGACGAGGGTATCAAAGACATCGACATCGTGGATGCTTTTACCAGCATCTTCTTCCATGTGAATGCGGGTGAGGCCTATTGATTTTTTTTCACCGGACTCTGTGCGGATACTGATGTGCCCACCGGTACAAATAGGTGTGGTGTCTTGGGTAATTTGATAACCTTTCGGAAGATCTGGGTAAAAGTAGTTTTTACGCGCAAAGTGCTGCTTTGGAGCAATATGACAACCACAGGCCAACCCAAGTTTGATGGCAAAATCAATTGTTTTTTTATTCATGACCGGAAGGGTGCCAGGCATACCAAGTGTAATCGGACTCACGTTGGTATTTGGTACCGAACCGTATTCATTGAGGTCTGAGGAATAGGCTTTGGTGTTGGTGAGCAACTGTGCGTGCACCTCTAATCCAATGACAACCTCGTATTTATCTTTAATAACAGCTTCCATTATAGGCTTGAGATAAGTTCTTTCATGATCTGTGTCATTTTCGGTTCTTGGCGGCTAGCCACTTCAATGACATCTTGTACACTCACTTTTTTGATTTTTCCTGGTACACCAAGGTCTGTGATAATGGAAATGGCAAAACATGGAATGCTCATGTGACGCGCCACAATGACTTCTGGCACGGTTGACATCCCAACAGCATCGGCTCCAATGGCACGAACATAGCGGTATTCAGCAGGAGTTTCTAGTGTAGGGCCAGTGAGACCAGCATAACAACCGACAGAAACTTTAATCTGGAGTTGGTTTGCAATTTCACAAGCTTTGTCAATGAGGCCTTGATCGTAAGGATCAGACATATCAGGAAAGCGTGGGCCTAATTCGTCGATGTTTTTACCGATCAAAGGATTTCCAGGGAATAAATTGATGTGGTCATTCATGATCATGATTTCACCCACCTCAAAATCTGGGTTGACACCCCCAGAAGCATTGCTTACGAAGAGCTTTTCAATGCCGAGCATTTTCATGACGCGCACCGGGAAAGTTACTTGTTGTAAAGAATAGCCTTCGTAGTAATGAAAACGACCTTGCATCGCCACAACGTGTTTACCGCCGATTTTTCCAAAAATAAGTTTACCAGAATGGCTTTCTACGGTTGAAACAGGAAAGTGTGGAATGTTTTCGTAGCTGATTTCATCAATAATTTCTATTTCTTTAACAAGCCCGCCAAGGCCTGTGCCTAAAATGATACCAATGCTTGGTTGAATAGTTGTTTGGGACTGAATATAGGCTGTACTTTCTTTAATTTGCGTCAACATAAGTCTTAATAAATTGATTAAATGCGTGTTCATCGGACCATTCAAGCTGAAAATCGAGCAGCATCCAAGGATAGCTTTTGCGATCTTGCGGGCTGAGTAAGGCAGCTATTTTTACCCAATCTTTGGCCGTTGTAACAAGCACAGTTTTACTGTCTGCAAAGGTATCAAAAAATTGATGAATTTCCTTGATTTCTTCGGTACTATAGCTGTGGTGGTCGGCAAAAGAGCGGTAGTGTAATTCGATGTTTTGTTCAAAGGCCTCGGCTAAATTTTTAGGCTGCGCAATAGCACTCACTAAAATGACGCGTTTAAAAGCGCTCACTTCAGGCGTTGTTAAGGGTTTTAAAGGAAGGTAGGTATAGCGAGAAAAAAACACTGGAAGCTGATATTTCTGATAGCTTTCCCGGACAAGTTCTTGATCAAAACTATGAAAATCAGGACATTTGGTAATGATTACTGCATCTGCTCTTTTGACTCCTTTCGCTGACTCTCTTAGTCGACCAACCGGAAGCAAAGCTTCTTTATCTAGTGGTTTGTCATAGGTATTGAGTACTAAATTCAAACCGGCCTTTACCCAGCGATGCTGAAAAGCATCATCTAGCAAGATAAGTCCATCAGGTTGTAGTTCTTTGAGTTTTTGAACCCCAATGCGGCGGTTTTCACAAACAACAATTTGTGTTTGTTCCTTGAATTTTTGCTTGAGCATTAGGGGTTCATCGCCAACTTCTTCTGGTAGTGAATTTACTTCAACAATCTTAAAACCTTTTGTTTTTCTTCCGTACCCTCGGCTTAGTACTTGAATAGGGAATCGAGCTTCAAGTAATTCAATTAAATAGGCTGTATGTGGTGATTTACCGGTGCCGCCTACCGCAATATTACCCACACAAATTGATTTTCCAGGGATAGGTTGGCTTTGGAATAAACCGAGATCAAAACAAAGATTTCTTAGCCAGCTAATGAAGCCGTAGAGCAAAGCAAAAGGATACAGCGCTCTTTTCAAATTCATTATTGGCTATGGTAATCTGAAAATTCTTGCTCATCGGCGTAGTAGTAAATTCTTACTTGAGCGGTGTCATTGAGAAAATCGATTTTACCCACTTCAACACGGTTAATCACCAAGCCGGTTCTTTTTTCAAGGTCTGCTTTTAATAAGTCATGTTGGTCTGGTTTAATGAGGTCGATGCGTTCGTAGTTTATGGTTTTGCGCGTCTCGTGTTTCATGAGCCACAAGTTCTCGAGAATGAAGGTCACCAGAAGTACGGTTACATTGATTACGGTTACCTCAGAAATACTGAGTTCATTGGAGGCTAAAGCGTTGACGACACTGATGCCAATGACCATAAAAAGATAAGTCATCTCCTTGATTTCTATGGCATCGGTACGGTATCGAATGATGCCAAAAATGGCAAATAAGCCAAGCCCCATTCCGGTATCGATATCCATTTGCATGAGCCCAAAGCACAAAAAGAAAGTAATCAGGCCAATCAGAAAATAAGTAAAAAGGTAGTCCTTGCGCTTAGTTTTACTGTAGTACAGAAAGCGAATGAGGATGGTTAAAAAGAATAAATTGATCCCAAGACGAATGAGTAGTGCATAGAAGTCAGTGCTAAACCATTGAATCGCATTAGGGTCGATTACTTTTTTGAGTGGAAGAAAAAAAAGAAGGTCAATGAGCATGGTTAATTTTATTTAAAAATAGGAGCTTTTTTTTGAAACGATTGAATTTTAAAACTTCTTCACCGTAAATTTCAACACTGCCAATGCAGTATTTTGAAAGTCTGTAAGGTCTTATGTGTTCTTTTTTCATGAGTTGATAGAACGGCGAATTGCGATCGAGTTGTTCTTGCTTCAATTCAGCAATTACCAATTGATCAAAATTTCTTTGAACATCACCCATGTGGAAATGAATATTGAAATCTAGGGTGAGTCGTTCTTTTGATGTTTTTGAAACTAAGGTAATTCTTTGGAAAGAATTCCACATAGTGGGTCTGAGGTCTGTTTTATCGGAAAGTTGACGTTTCAAGAATTCGCGTTCCTTTTCTTCGGTAAGTTCATTGAAATTATCTGTCAAAATCCGACGTTTGTCTGTCCTGCCTTTCACTTTATGTTTGATCTCCAGAAAGTGAATATTTGATTCTACGTATTTTCGAATGCGCACTTTGTAGCGATCTGCACGACCATTGTGGTGGTCCCGGAAAAAAGAGAATTTTTCGTCGTCAAAATACAAAGATTCATAGTGAGGAAGCATCGTTCCTTCAATCTTTAATGCACGGTAATCAGCGGCGAGAATAGGGATAAAACGCTGTAAGTCGTCCTGTCTGAAAGCAAATTTGGTATCAATGCGATTCATTAAATTCACATCGGCCATTTCGCGGAGGTCTATCGGATCAAAGTGCTTAATTTCTGCTGCTATACTGCTCATCTCTGTTGGTCAAAAATAACAAAATACTAGCTGTTTGCTTACATTTGTCTTATGAAGTTCAAAATTCTACTCTTAGGTGCTGGCGAACTCGGTAAAGAGTTTGTGATTGCAGCACAACGATATGGTCAGACAATTATTGCGGTTGATAGTTATCCTGGGGCACCCGCTATGCAGGTAGCTGATGCTTTTGAGGTGGTCAATATGCTAGACGGAGCAGCCCTCGATAGGGTTGTGGCGAAGCACCAACCCGACATCATTGTTCCTGAAATTGAAGCAATTAGAACTGAACAATTTTATCAATACGAAGCACAAGGCATTCAAGTAGTACCTAGTGCTAAAGCGTCAAACTACACCATGAATCGCAAGGCTATCCGAGATTTAGCTGCCAAAGATTTAGGTGTCCGTACGGCGCCTTATCAATATGCGACCTCACTTGAAGAGCTTCAAGCAGGCGTTGCGTTTTGTGGCCTACCATGTGTTGTAAAACCCTTAATGTCGAGCTCGGGTAAGGGGCAATCGGTTATTAAAACCGAAGCTGACATCGAGCGCGCCTGGCAGTATGCTATGGAAGGTTCTCGAGGTGATCTCAAAGAGGTCATTGTTGAGGGTTTCATCAATTTCGAATATGAAATTACACTCTTGACCGTGACTCAAAAATCAGGGCCCACTTTATTTTGCCCGCCCATTGGTCATCGACAAGAACGCGGAGATTACCAAGAAAGTTGGCAGCCAATGCCGATGAATGCACAGCATTTAGCAGAGGCGCAAGAAATGGCAGCAAAGGTAACAGCCGCTCTTGGTGGTGCAGGTATTTGGGGGGTTGAATTTTTCATCACCCAAGAAGGCGCATATTTTTCAGAATTATCGCCAAGGCCGCACGATACCGGAATGGTTACCCTTGCAGGTAGCCAAAATTTAAATGAGTTTGAGTTGCATGCAAGAGCTGTACTAGGTTTACCTATTCCGCAGATTGAACTCAAGCAAAATGCAGCTAGTGCCGTTGTTTTAGCCGACACCGAAAGCGAAGAAGCCCCACATTTTTCGGGCTTAGATATCGTGCTACAAGACCCAAAAGCCGAGGTTCGCATTTTTGGCAAACCAAATACAAGACCTTACCGCAGAATGGCCGTAGCATTGGCCTTTGGTCAAGAATCTGTACAGGAAATTACTGAACGTGCTAAAGCCCACGCAGCTCAAATTAAGCTATCTTAGTTAATGCACTTTGAATGTTAAAAAGTATAAAAATTGAATCATGAATAAAATAGTTGCACTTTGCTTTTTATTGCTTCCGCTGCTTTCCCATGCTTTGGAGCTTACATATCATTTGTCAATGCCTCAGCCCAATTCGCATTACTTCGCGGTCAAAATTGATGTGAAGGGGAATACGGCAAACACCCAAGAATTTAAATTACCGGTTTGGACACCTGGTTCCTATTTGGTGCGCGAATTCTCGAAAAATTTAAATCAAGTCAAGGCAATTGATATCAATAACAAAGAGCTTGTTGTCACTAAGAAAACAAAAAATGCCTGGGAAGTCCAATGTGCAGGCCAAGAGAATTTTACCATTTTTTATGAGGTATATGCCTTTGAGCTATCGGTGCGCACGCCTTATTTAGACAACACGCATGGCTTTGTCGCTGGTGCAGCTGTTTTTATGTACACAGATGCTACTAAAAATCAACCTGGTCTCCTTAAAGTATATCCACACCAAAGCTTCAAGAAGGTAAGTACAGCCTTGCCCTCTGCCGATTTCAAAACTGAATTAGGTTGCTTTAATTTTACATTTGAAGACTACGACCAATTGGTAGATTGCCCTATAGAAATTGGAAATCAGCAAGAATTTGATTTTATGGCAGCTGGTATCAGACACCGCGTAGCAATGTATGGTGAAGCTAACTATAACGTAGTGCAACTTCAGCAAGATATGGCTAAAGTAGTGCAAGCCGCTACGGATGTTTTTGGAAGCAACCCCAATAAAGATTATTTGTTCATCATCCACAATGTCACAGACGGCCAAGGTGGTCTGGAGCACAAAAATAGCTGTGTCTTGAGTGTGAATCGCTGGTCTTATGCAGGGTCCAATTATACAGGCTTTATCAACTTAGTTGCGCATGAATATTTCCACCTATGGAATGTCAAGCGCATTCGACCAATAGAATTGGGACCATTCAACTACGATCAAGAGTGTTATACCTCTCTTCTATGGGTGATGGAGGGGATCACTTCTTATTATGACGAGCTCTTGCTCAGACGTGCAGGTTTTTATACAAAAGAAGAGTTTCTCAGTAAAATGCAATCTCAGATCAATTATGTGGAAGGCAGCCCAGGTTCTAGAGTGCAGCCAGTAGCTCACGCTAGTTTTGATGCCTGGATCAAAGCTTATCGCCCCAACGAAAACTCTAGCAACACCACCATGACTTATTATTCAAGAGGAGCGGTATTAGGTGCTGTTTTAGATGCCTATTTGATTCAGAAATCGAATAAAAAGCGCAGTTTAGATGGTTTCATGCAGTTACTTTACAATAAATACGCACTTGAACTTAAACGCGGATTTACCGAAGCTGAATTCGAACAAGAACTGAGTAGTTATTGTGGTGAAGACATGCACGCTTTCTTTACAAATTATGTCAATGGCACTCAAATTATCCCTTATCAAAAATACTTTGAGCCGATGGGGCTTACCGTTAAAGATTTGACCAGCGCACAAACCAGTATTGGTGCCACTTTTGATGGCAATGAAGTAGTCAAGGTGAAGGCAGTTCGAAGAGGAAGTGCAGCTGAAGACGCAGGCTTAAGTGTTGGTGACGAAGTGTTAATTTGCGATGGATATAGAGTCGATAAAGGAATGCTAGAAGGAATGCTTAATAGTCTTTCAGCAGGCGAATCAATGCAGCTTACGGTTGCCCGTGACGAAAAAGTATTTCAGGTGAAGTTCATCATGAAAAACTACACAAAACCTCAATTTTCTATTCAAATCAAAGATGCCAATGCGCCGTTACTTACTTATTGGTTGCGTTAATTTACTTGCTTTTTTTTCAGAAGCGCAGGTATATAAAAACGTTCAGATACCGCCGGTATCTTCTAAGTACCCCTTTAATGAATGTGAGCCCTCCATTGCGATCAATCCGCTGAACCCAGATGAAATTGCAGCTGGAACCGTATTAACGGGCTATCATTTCTCTACCGATGGTGGTGCTACTTGGCAAACTAAAACTTTAAAAAGCCCCTACGGTGTTTACGGTGACCCAGTGCTACAATACGATGCATTGGGCAGGCTTTATTACTTTCACCTCAGTGACTACAAAAAAGGCAGTCATTTAGATCGCATTGTTTGTCAGCATACGGATCACATTGAAGGAAAATTCAATAAAGGAACCTTTCCTGCGCCAAATGGCACAAAAGTTCAAGACAAGCATTGGATGGTCATCGACCCCAAAACTCAAGCCATTTACATGACCTGGACCCAATTTGATGCTTATGATTCTGCTGACCCCAAAGACACTTCAATTATTGTTTTTTCGAAGTCTCTAGACAGAGGACAATCTTGGACAGCGCCAATCCGTATTTCTAAATTTGGTGGTGACTGCCTTGACGGCGACAACACGGTCGAAGGCGCAGTACCAGCACTTGGGGCAAACGGTGAAATCTTTGTGTGTTGGACTGGCCCTCGCGGCATCATGCTTCAAGTTTCCAAAGATGGGGGAGCGACGTGGTTGCAAGAGGAGCGCAAGCTCTCTGAGCATATAGGAGGGTGGGATATTGATATTCCGGGTATTTACAGAGCCAATGGTTTGCCATTTTTGATGTCTGATCTCAGTGTAGGCCCTAGACACGGCACCCTTTATCTCAATTGGTGTGACCAACGCAATGGAGCTGCTGATACGGATGTTTGGCTTATGAGCTCAACTGATGGTGGCACAACCTGGTCTGAAGCCAAAAGAGTCAATCAAGACCCTGGGGGCAAACAGCAGTTTTTGACCTCAATGGCCATTGATCAAAAAAATGGAGATTTACATTTCGTCTATTACGACCGTCGCCGTTTTAATAACAACAAAACAGATGTAGTTTGGACACAAAGTCAAGATGGCGGACAAACATTCACCGAAAAAATCATATCTGAACAACCCTTTTTGCCAGATAAGCGTGTCTTTTTTGGCGATTATTTAGGAATAGCGGTTCATGATGGACGAGTTCGGCCTATTTGGCCTAGAATGGATAATGGCCGTATCACACTTTGGACGGCTTTAATTGAGACCAAATGAGCCAGATTCAAATGGATGAATCATGGCGCGCTGTTTTGGCAGCTGAATTTGAAAAACCTTATTTCGCCGAACTCATTCAAAAGGTGAGGGCGGCTTATCAAGAAAAACCACAACAGATTTTTCCGAAAGGTGCTCAAATTTTCAGAGCTTTCGATGCCTGTCCATTTCACCAAGTTAAGGTGGTTATTTTGGGCCAAGATCCATACCCAACTAAAGGTCATGCACACGGCTTGTGTTTTTCAGTAGAACCCAATGTGCGGCCTTTACCCAAAAGCTTAAATAATATTTTCAAAGAATTACAAGCGGACCTAAGTGTGCCGTTTCCTGAAAATGGCAATTTAATTGCATGGGCTCAGCAAGGTGTTTTATTGCTCAATAGTGTACTTACTGTTGAAGAAGGATTGCCAGACAGTCACAAAAATTTTGGCTGGGAAACATTTACAGATGCTGTCATTGCGCAAGTCAATGCCCAAAAAAATAACGTGGTTTTTATTTTATGGGGTGCTAAGGCAGCACAAAAGGCAAGTTTCATTGACAACAGCAAACACCTGATATTAAAATCTGTACATCCATCGCCACTCTCTGCGCATCGCGGTTTTTTTGGATGCCGCCATTTTAGTAAAACAAATGCGTTTTTACGCATGACTCAACAACAAGAAATTCAGTGGTAATTTCTTACCTTTGTCAAGATGATTCAAAACGACTTATTTCTCAGAGCGCACCGAGGAGAAGCTATCGAGCGCTACCCGGTTTGGCTAATGCGTCAGGCAGGCAGAATTTTACCTGAATACCGAGCAGTTCGGTCCAAACTTTCCGGGTTTAAAGAACTCGTAGAGACACCTGCTTTTGCTACTGAAGTAACCATACAGCCTGTTGATCTACTCAATGTAGATGCAGCCATCATTTTCTCGGATATTTTAGTTGTCCCTGAAGCTATGGGCTTGCCATATCAAATGATAGAACAAAAAGGTCCGTGGTTTGAAAACACCATTCGTTCTCAAGAAGAATTTGCTAAACTAGATCAACATATTGATGTTCAAGAAAGACTCTGGTATGTTTTTGAAGCCCTCAAACAAACCAAGGCTGCACTCAATGGTCGTGTTCCATTAATTGGCTTTGCGGGTGCACCCTGGACGATCCTTTGTTATATGGTCGAAGGCAAGGGCTCCAAGACTTTCAGTGAGTCAAGAAAATTTCTATACACCCAACCCGAACTAGCGCATGCCCTGTTGCAACGCATTACAGACGTCACCATCGCCTATTTAAAGGGGCAAGTTGCAGCTGGTGCTGATGCCCTGCAGCTTTTTGATTCTTGGGCTGGAATTCTAGGAGATGTCCAGTACAATGAATTTGGTATCAAGTATATTCGTCAGATTTGTGAAGCTTTCCCAGATACGCCACTAACTGTTTTCTCTAAAGGCGCCATTGGCTCTTTGCCAACTTTGGCACAGCTGCCATGCACGACGCTAGGCCTTGACTGGAATATGGATATCACTGTGGCACGCAATTTGGTTCAAGAGAACATGACTTTACAAGGAAATTTAGATCCGTGCGTGCTCTATGGTTCACCTCAAATCGTGGCTTCCGAGACCAAAAAAATGCTGAAATCCTTTAAAAGTCAAAGACATATTGTAAATTTGGGACACGGGGTATACCCAGATATTGACCCAGAAATGGTCAAAGTATTTATTGATACCGTTCAAAACTATGAAATTTAAAACTGCAAACATGACAAAATGGGCACTCTGCTTTGGCTTTGCCACACTGGCTAATTTTTCGCAAGCTCAAGAAGCATTTAAAGAAATTAAAATAGGTTTCGAGAGTGCTGCAAAAGAAGTGACTGAACTTCAAGCAATCGAATTAGCTGGCGGAGAAATTACTTCTCCAACCATAATCAAAGCAGACCTTTTTTCAAAACAAGCCACCGGTGATGTCAGTATTCCGTTAAATATTTACGGCTCAGAAGAACCGACCTCTGAGGATGGCGCTGAGGTTTATGCTGGTATTGTTGCTTATAAGCCAGGAAAACAGGCTGCAGAACGTTCATACATTACTATTCCGATCGCCAAAAAAGGAAAAGCAGGCCTCACAAAAGGCATGACTTATTGTGTAGAGTACTCTATTTCTTTGAGCGAGTCTTCAAAGTTTGCTTGTAACAACCTTGGAATTTATTTCACTGACAAAGCGCCAGGATCCGGAGAATCTGAAGCCATTTATGCTGATGGCGATCACGTTGTTAAGTCAGCAGTGAATGGTATTTACAACGGTTATTTTGGTTGGGACAAGGTTTGTAATATTTACACAGCCAAAGGAGACGAAAAATTCATCACGATCGGAAACTTTGATCGCAATGAAAAAACACAGTTTCAGGCCATGAAAAAGCCGAAAGACTCTGAAGTAGAAGCTTTATTACACGCCTATTATTTCGTTGACAACATCATCATTCGCCAAATTGATATCGATCCAAAAACCAAGCAACCTAAACTAGAGCAATGTGCTTGTTACAACAAGCGTCCGCCGAAAGTTGAAGATTCTTTCAGTACATTAGTTTATGACAAAACTCCTGAGGTTAACGAAAAAATGACCCTCGATAAGAAAATTGCTGCACAAACAATTTATTTCAGAGCTGGTAAGTCTTCATTAACTGAAAATGCACGCACTAACCTCGATTACATCGTGGTACAATTGAATGCTAATCCAAACATGACAATTGAAGTTGTTGGTCACAATGATGCACTCGAGAACAAGGCTGGTGAAGAAAATGAAATGTATAAAGGAATGGATTCTCAGCGAATTGCGGCTGTCAAGAAATACCTAACAGCTCAGGGTATTGCAGCTGAGCGTTTACTTTCAGTTCCGATGTCAGATAAAGCCCAAAGTACAGAAGTAGCCGAAGATGACGACCAAGAAACCAAAGACGCGAAAAATCGCAGGGTTGAGTTCAGAGTCAAACTCTAAGTATCTTCAATGAATATTGCCGCTAAGGCATAAAAAAACCGCGGTTAACCGCGGTTTTTTTATGCCTTATTTTTTTAAAGATGTGCTCTTAGAAATGGATAAAGTCTTTGGGTCGGTAAGCCCATCACATTTGTAAATGAGCCCCTGATTTCAATCACACCCACATGACCAATCCATTCTTGGATGCCGTAACTACCTGCTTTGTCGTAAGGCTTGAATTGATCCACGTAAAAATTGATGTCCTCTGTCTTTAGCTCTTGGAAACGAACAACAGTACAATCAATTAAATTGTGTTCGCCTTGCTTGTTTTTGAGCATCAGACCCGTATAAACTTCGTGTTCTTTACCAGATAGCAAATTAAGCATTTCAATGGCTTCATCTCGGTTTCCAGGTTTTCCTAAAACTTTGCCGTCAAGGTATACAATCGTATCCGCACAAAGCAGCGTCTCATCGGTCTCAATTTGATCTGCTAGCGCTGCAATTTTCTTTTTGCAAATGGAGAGTACGATTTCTTCAGGGCTTTGCTTTGGGTCAAAAGATTCATCGCAGCTGGCCGTGAGTACGCGAAATTCAAAACCAAGCTTACTAAGTAGTTCTTTTCTTCTTGGAGAGGCTGATCCTAACACGAGTTTCATATTTTTTCTTGCGCTAAAAGTTGAGTTTATAAAAATAAGGTGAGAAGACCGAGTGGTATAGCTACTTTAAACTGAAACAGTATCCATTTATTTGCTTTTTCTGGTTGAATAGCAAACCAAATCAGTTGACTTAGGAACAAGAGTGCTAAAAATCCTAAACAAATGGATCCAAAAGTAGTAGGTATACTAAACGAACAGCAAAACTTCAGTACAATAAATAAAAACGCTGGGAATTGGAGTGTAATTAAGGCGAGCCAAGTTGCTTTTTTCGCACCAATTTTTCTAGGAATAGTATTGGCGTTGAGTAATTCATCGCCCGGCATGTCGTGCACGTCTTTTAAGATTTCTCTACTGAGTGTTACAAGAAAGGCACAAACCCCGAGAAATTGGATATAGTGGTAATTCAGATAGGTCGACCACGTGGCCTCTAGATAGGGTGAAAAAGGTTGGTCACTTTCGTTTAAAATTTGAAAGTACCAAGTACTCAAAAAGACAACTAGAGCAGGAAGGATGGCCAAAACAACAGAGCCCAACAATAATTTTCTCTTCCATGAAACACTGTAAAACCAAAGTAAATTAATACTGACTAAATGAATGAATACAAATAGTAAAGTATGATTGGTCCATGACAAATACACTGCAATACCAAAGGCTACAAAATTCAATAGCCAATGCCCAAGAATTGCCCATCTTTTCTGCAAGTACTTAGTTAATACTAGTTCTTGCGGTTTATTAATGCGATCGGCCTTTAGGTCAAAATAATCATTGATCAAGTGTCCGGCAGCGGCAATAATTAGCGTCGAAAAAATGAGTAAGCCGTAATGCACAGCGTTGAAATCGATGACCTCATATGGATGCATTTTTTTTAAATGATAAGCCACACCCACCATCGTGAATAAGATCACAAGGAGGTTTTTGATTCGAATTAATTTCAAAAATGGGATCATGGTAGGATGGTATAAGTCGTTCGACGATTTTTCTGATGTGCAGCCGCTTTCTGAGCATCAGTTGTTAATGCGGCTATTTGCGCATCTGTAATTACTGGTTTCAAAGAACCAAATCCTTTATAACTAATGCGCTCCGCTGCAATTCCTTCCTTGAGTAAAAAATCATAAACTGCTTTGGCACGCTGTTCGGAAAGTACCATGTTCTTTTGGGCTTCTCCTTGGCTATCGGTGTGTCCTTGTACCTCGATTTTCAAACTCGGGTTCGTTTTTAAGTAATTCACGAGATTGATTAACTCAATTCTTGATTCGGGGCGCAGTGTAGCTTTAGCTAGGTCGAAAAATACATTATTGAGTACGTTCTCAACCTTTGAATGAATAGGATTGAGCGGCATGTCCAAATGATAGCTTTGCGCGTTTTCTTTTTGAGTGAGGTCAAAATTCAAAGAAAATGGGAGGTAGCCTTCTTTGTTCACAAGCACTGCATAGCTGCGATCAACAGGTAAGGGTAATACAATTTTTCCGTCTTGGATATCCGTTTGCCCATTGTATACTTCTTTGCCACTCGTTAAATCGGTGAGTTGTACATTGGCTTGTAATCTTTTAGCGCTAACGGCATCAAAAGCCAATCCTTCGAAGTAAAAGGTTTGGGTAGCTTGTAAAGATTCAGGTAAGTTAAACCAATAAATATCTAGGTTTCCATAGCCACCGTCACGGTCCGATGCAAAAAAGGCAATATCACCTAGCGCCGAAACTAGTAAAGAGTTTTCGTCAAATCTGGTATTAATAGGATACCCCAAATTAACGGGCTTAGACCACTGACCTTGCTCATTGAGTTGACTCACAAAAAGATCCGAACCGCCTAAACCAACATGCCCTCTCGAGGCAAAATAAAGCGTTTTTCCATCGGGATGAATCTGAACGGATTCTTCATTTTGGTTAGAATTAATGGTATTTGAAAGCCTAATGGCTTCTGACCACTGGCCGTTATTTTGCAATTGAGATACATAGATATCAGAATTTGAGCGTCCTTCACGACTTCTTATAGCTCTGATAAAGTAAAGGGTTTTACCATCTGCACTCAAAGAGGGTTGGGTTTCCCAGTTTGAAGTATTCACAGCCCCTGGCAAATTAATGGGGTTTGTCCATTGATTGCCAATTTTTTCAGTAATAAATAAATCGCAAGATCCTTTACCTGTTCTGTTGGCGCCATAACTTACTCCGCTGTTGTCAGTACACGCAACAAAAATTATTTTTTTGCCATCACCAGAGATAGTAGGTGCTCCTTCATTCCAATTTGTATTAATATTTGGGGGCATGGCTGTCGCCGCCTTCCATTGTTTTGTTTTTTCGTCGAATTGTGAAACGTAGAAATCCTCCTGTTCATCAAGGGGGTCAGACATCGGTAATCTCCGCGTAAAAAGTAATACTTGGCCATCAACCGTAAGCGTAGGATAATATTCGGGTAAGATGGTGTTGACACCTTCACCTGCATTAACAGGTTTGAATTCAACAGGTTGTGCCATTGAATGAATTGAAAACTCGGCACAAGCACGCATTTGATACGCCTGATTCACCAAATTTTCTTTAGCGTTCGGGTTTTGTAAAAATCGATTGATATTTTTTAATGCCTCGTCATATTCACCTATGGTAATCAAGCAGGCGGCTAAGTAAAAATACGTACTCCCACTGATGCTATGACTAGGGTCTATGTTGAGGGCTCTTTGATAATATTTGGCAGCTTCGGCATACTTGCGCTGGTAGTCTAAGAACTCGGCTTTTAGTAAAGCTGCTTCCCAAAAATTGGAATCTTTAGAAAGGGCTTGATCTAAGAATGCAATTCCTGCATCATAATTGGGCGCACCTGTTTGCGGGTTGCGCTCCGCTGTCGGCGCTTGTTGTGCTTGCTCGAAAAGTTTAATCGCCTTTTTATTTTCCGTAGAATAAGGGAAGGTCGCTTGCGCGCAAGCGTTTAAAGAAAGGACAAGAAGAAGCGTGCTTAGGAGGGATAGCCTCATGGAATCTGCATATATTTATGCGATTGTAACGAGATTTTCCACTTTTTGTTGCGTTTGATATAGTCGATGATGAGCGGGAGTAAACGATCTTGTTTTTCCCATTCTGTTTGTAAGTACAATTTACAATTAGGCCCGACCTTTTGGGCATGTGTTTCAGCCCATTCGAAATCGGATGGATGCGCAATGACAATTTTCAATTCATTGGCTTTTGAGTAGGCTTCTTCAATAGGAGCTTTAAACTTTTTTGGCGAGAAACAATACCAGTCAATGTGGCCTTTGAGGGGATGCACACCTGCAGTCTCAATAGCGATTTCAAAACCATTCTCCTTAAGTACAGAAGTGAGTTCTGTGAGGTCGTGCATGGTGGGTTCGCCACCAGTAATGACTACGAAATCTGCTGCGACGCTTGAAAGTGCCTCAAGGAGTTGATCAATGGTTAAATATTGCTCAGGGCTGATCGTCCAGCTTTCTTTGACATCGCACCATACACAGCCGACATCACAGCCCGCTAAACGAATAAAATAAGCCGCTCTACCGGAATGATAACCTTCTCCTTGTAAGGTAAAGAAATGTTCCATGACGGGTAGTGGCTTGCTTTCTGACATGTCGCAAAGTTAGAGATTTAGTCGCAGACTAATTGATAACGCAACCAATTCAGAGCACTAAGCACAGTCATTTCGATATTTCTCTGACGATTGTCGCCAAAACGGAAGCTTTTAGCAATGGTTCCTTTAGGTCCGCTGAGGCCAATCCAAACTAAACCAACGGGTTTTTCGGGTGTTCCACCTGTTGGACCAGCTACGCCAGTTGTAGACAAACAGTAGTCTACACCTAAAATGCGTTTGCCATTGGCTGCCATTTCAATAGCAACCTGCTCGCTTACTGCTCCAAATTGACTCAAGGCTTCATTTGAAACCTCGGTAATTCGGTTTTTGAGCTCATTGGAATAGGTCAATAAAGCACCTTGATAATAAGCTGAGGCTCCGGGAACAGAGGCAATTGTCTGAGCAAGTTTTCCGGCTGTACAACTTTCAACAGTGCCAATGCTTAACTTTTTTTCAAGAAGCAAGCTACCCAGAACGCTTTCAAGCGTTTGATCACCCTCGCCAAAAACGGCTTCGGGCAGGCGATTCTTGAGTTCAGTAAACAGCGTGTCAATCAGGATTTCTTCCTCTTTTCCTTTATATGAAGTGAGCCTTAATTTGACCAAACCCGGCGAAGGTAAGTAAGCCAAACTTAACCCCGCAGCCCTCACGCGGTTTTCCCAATCTGTAATTTGCTCGGCTAAGAAAGATTCGCCTATACCTTGAGTTAGTAGCGTGCGATGATATAAAGAGCTTTTGCCAAAGCGCTCTTCTATTAAAGGAAAAGCTTCTTCGGTCATGATGGTTTTCATTTCATAGGGCACACCAGGGAGCGATATAAAAATGACATCTTGTTTTTCAAACCACATCCCTGCAGCCGTTCCGCGTCTGTTTTTAAGGATTTTAGCTTTAACTGGTAAGGCCGCTTGTTGCACATTGACCTCGAGCATGGGTTTGTTGCGTCCTTCAAAAAAAGCAACAATTTGTGCAAGTGTAGCCTCATCAATAGCTAATTCAGAATCAAAGTAGGCAGCAAGGGTATGTTTGGTGAGGTCATCTTTGGTTGGGCCTAAACCGCCAGTTATGATCACGCAATTGGTGTCTGGTAATACAGCGTCAAGCGCTGCAATAATTTGGGTTGGGTCATCTGAAATAGAGAGGGCTCTTGTAATTTGGTAACCACGAAGACTGAATTCTTGACCAAGCCATGAAGCGTTGGTATTGACCGTTTGGCCAATCAAAAGTTCATCGCCTATAGCAATGATTTCAATTTTCATATTTTACAAATTTTGCAATCGATTCGATATGACCTGTGTGTGGAAATTGATCAGCAAGTGCGTATTTCTCGAGTTGATATCCTGCCATTGCTAGCGTATTGGCATCGCGGGCTTGTGTAGCCGGATTACAGCTGATATATACGATGCTTTGAGCACCTAATGCTAAAACTTTTTGGAGTGTCTTAGGAGCTATCCCTGCTCTTGGTGGATCGAGCATGATGCGCTTGATTTTCCCTTGAAATTCTGGATATTCTTTTAAAAATTTCCCGACATCAGCTGCGTAAAATTCTACGCTACTAATTTGATTCTTGAGCGCATTTTCTTTGGCATCAGAGATGGCTTTTTCAACGATGTCGACGCCTATGATACGGACATTTGGATTGCGCTTGGCCATGAGTTGCGCAATGGTACCTGTTCCGCAAAATAAATCCATGGCGATGTCGCCATCTTCAAATGGTTCTTCAAAAAGGAAGTCGAGGGCCTTGGCGTAAAGCAATTCGGCACAAGCTGGGTTGGTTTGAAAAAAACTCTCCATTGAAATTTGAAAGCGCAGGCCGGAAAGTTCTTCTTCAATGACCGGGCTACCGTAAAGCAGGGTAGAGGAGCCATTTTCAATTTTGGCACGGTCGGCAACGTTGTCGTTGATGGTGTGCCAGAGCCCAGCAATGCGTCCGGGATGAAGGTTGAGAAGAAAGTCCGTGAAAGCTTTGAGGTCAAAATTTTCAATGCCCTCTGAGGAGGTGACAAGGTTGATGAGTAATTCATTCTTTAAGAAGGATTTTCTGACAACAATGTGTCTGAAAAAACCTTTTTTCTGTGGTGGATGCCATGCAGGCAAACCAGTTTTGAAGAGGAATAAACGCAGTTCTTTGAGTTTACTTTCCCATACTTCGTCAAATAGACCGCTTGGTTTGTTGAGGCTTTCTACTTTCCACCAAGTTCCTCTTCTTTTGAAACCAAGGGCAAAAGCGTCATCGAGCTCTTGATTGGTTTGGAGGTCGTGCTCGATGCAAGAGAAGCTATATTCCATTTTGTTGCGATAATGGTAATGCGCAGGTGAGGAAATAAATACGTCAAATTTCTCTGGGCTGTCGCGGAGTCCGCTGAGGCGCGCAAAAGTTTCTAGTGTGCTTTCTTGCTTATGTTTTTCTTGGATGGCAATAGGCACATGAATATACGGGCCGCCCGAAATTTCTTGAAACAGCTGGCTTTGTTCATCTGCAGAACGTTCAATTACTTCTAGTAATTTCGCCTCTGCAAAGTTCTTGCGTTTGGTTTCAATCTTAGCTAGGACCGTTTGCCCTGGAAAGGCGTTGTCAACGAAGATGGTAAAATGTTGGTCATTTTCTTGCAGTCTTGCAATGCCTCTTCCACCAAATGCATAGGCAGTGATGAGAAGAGTGAGTTCTTGTCCACGATGAATCATATCATGCCGCGAATAACGCCGTTTTCTGAATTTTGAATAAAATCTGTGATTTCTGTGAGTAGGGCTGAAGAGGAGGAACCCTCAAGCGCTTTCACGCCCTTGGAAATATTGCTATTTTGGACATACAAAACGCGGTAAATATCTTCAATTTCACGGACTTGCTCTTCGGAAAAACCGCGTCTGCGTAGCCCCACTGAATTGACTCCGGCAAAAGCTAAAGGCTCACGTGCAGCTTTTACATATGGTGGAACATCTTTTCTGATGAGGGAAGCACCGCCAATAAAAGCATGTTTGCCAATATGCACAAACTGCTGTGCAGCTGCTTTTCCTTCGAGTATGGCCCAGTCGTCAATGACAACATGACCTGACAAACCCGTGTAGCTCGCAAGAATCACGTTGTTGCCAATTTGACAATCGTGTGCCACATGCACGTAGGTCATGAGTAGGCAGTTGTCGCCGATGCTGGTTTTAAGTTTGTCGTTGGTGCCACGGTGAATGGTCACGCATTCGCGAATTTTGGTGTGGTTACCAATTTCAACGGTTGTGTATTCATTGCTGAATTTGAGATCTTGTGGTATAACACCTACAGAAGCTCCGGGGAAGACATCGCAATCTTCACCAATTCTTGTTCCGGGGTAAATGACTGCATTCGAGTGGATATGACAACCATTGCCAATAATGACATCCTCATGAATAACAGCAAATGGATCAATGCGTACATTTTGCCCAATTTGGGCGTCTTTTGAGACAGAAGCTAGGTTGGAAATCATTCTGCTTTATCTTTAATGATTTGTGCCAACATGCTGGCTTCAGAAACAACTTTGCCGTTGACATAGGCAGTTCCGCTCATTTCAACCAAGCCGCGACGGATAGGAGAAGTAAGCACTAATTCAAACACGACGGTATCACCAGGTATAACTTTTTGTTTGAAGCGAACGTTGTCGATTTTCATGAAGTAAGTGGAATACAAATGCGGATCTTCGACTTGAGACAGCGCATAGATGCCGCCTACCTGTGCCATGGCTTCAATTTGTAAAACGCCTGGGAAAACAGGGTTGCCCGGGAAGTGGCCAGTAAAGATAGGCTCGTTCATGGTGATGTTCTTGATACCCACAATGGATTCTGGATGGATTTCAAGAATTTTGTCGACCATTAAGAAAGGGTAACGATGCGGAAGCATGCGTTCGATGTCTTGAGTGGTGTAAAGAGGTTCCTTTTCGAGGTCAAAAAACTTCCCTTTTTGTTGTTGTTTCTTAATTTGCTCTTTGAGCACTTTTGCAAATCGAACGTTTCCGGAGTGCCCAGGACGCGCAGCAAGAATATGTGCTTTAATAGGTTTTCCAACCAAGGCGAGGTCACCGATGATATCGAGTAATTTGTGACGGGCAGGCTCGTTTTCGCATTGTAATTTACTGCTGTTCAAGACGCCAATACCGTCAAGGTTTACTTGTAATTTTTCTTTGCCAAGAATTTCTGCGAGTTCATCGAGTTCGGCTTGTTGTACATCGGCGCGATCGACAAGAACAATAGCGTTATCGAGGTCTCCTCCTTTAATGAGGTTGTTTTTTGCTAAAATTTCGAGTTCGCGAAGAAAAACAAAGGTTCTGCAGTGGGCAATTTCTTTGTTGAATTCTCCGATATGATACATGCTTGCGTGCTGTGTGCCTAATACTGGAGACTTGTAGTCTACCATGACCGTAACGCGGTAATTGGTGTCTGGGATGGCTAGAAATTCAATACCTTTTTCGGTGTCCTCCCATGGAATATTTTCTGTAAGCTCAAAGTATTCGCGTACAGCGTCTTGTTCTTCGAAACCGGTTGCTTCGATAGCCTTAACAAATGGTAGTGCACTGCCATCCATGATTGGGATTTCAGGGGCATTGATTTGAATTAAAGCGTTGTCCACTTGACAGCCATAAAGTGCTGCTAAGACATGCTCGGTGGTGTAAACTCTGGCACCGTTTTGTTCAAGGGTAGTGCCGCGATCTGTGGCAACCACTAAATCAGCATCTGCCTTAATGATGGGTTGGTTTTCGAGGTCTACACGCTGAAATTTATAGCCATGATTGGCAGGTGCAGGCAATATTTCTAAGCGGACTTTTTCACCAGTGTGTAGGCCAACACCTTCAAAAACGATGCTTTGCTTGAGTGTGCGTTGTTTTTCTGTCATGCTTGTTTGTTTTTGAGCAAGTCGTTGAGTTTGTTTTCGAGCTCATAGATCTTTTGGATAAGGCCAGGGAGTTTTCTAAACCCAAAGTGTGAGCGTTTGTAATCATTGATTGGAATAGCAGGAGTTCCCATAAGGGTGTCTGCTTTTTTAACGGTGGAAGGGATGCCAGACTGCGCCACGATTTTAGTATGGTCAGCAACGCTGAGATGCCCTGCAATACCAGTTTGGCCACCGATCATGACGTGCTTGCCTATTTTAGCAGAACCTGCAATCCCGACCTGTGCTGCCATAGCGGTATGCTGATCGACGTCGACGTTGTGAGCAATTTGACATAAGTTGTCAATTTTGACGCCTTTACGGATAAAAGTAGAACCCATGGTTGCACGATCAATGGTGCAATTGGCTCCGATTTCGACGTCGTCTTCAATGACAACGTTTCCAATTTGAGGAATTTTGCTATAAACACCATTTTCATCAGGGGCAAAGCCAAAGCCGTCAGAGCCAATAACGGTTCCGGCATGAATGATGCAATTAGCACCTACATGACATTCTTTGTAAATGTTCACGGAAGCGTAGATTATGGTGTTTGGACCAATGCTTGCGTTATCTTGAATGACGGTATTAGGATGGATTTGACAGTTGTCTGCAATTTTGACATTGGCGCCAATGTATGCAAAAGCACCGATGTAAACATTGTTGCCAACTTGCGCGCTTTGATGAATAAACGAAGGTTGTTCAATAATGGCCTCTTTTTTATTCATGCTGTCATACAACGCCAATAACTGCGCGAAACAAGCGTATGCGTCAGCCACCTTGATAAGCGTGAGTGTTTCAGGGAGTGCTTTGCTTGGTTCAAAAGATTGATTGACAATACAAATGCTTGAAGCAGTGTTGTAAATGTAAACCTCGTATTTCGGATTAGATAAGAAGCTGAGCGCACCAGGCTGACCTTCTTCAATTTTGGCCAATGCACTTACGGAGGCCTGAGGATTGCCAATGACTTCTCCGTTTAGTAAACCAGCAATCTGCTCCGCAGTAAATTCCATAATTCAAAGTTAAAAAAACGGAGATAAGAGCAGGCGTAGATTTACCGAACTTTTAAACAATTTTAAGCTAAAAAATGTGAATTGTTCTAAAAATCTAGGGTTTCCTCCTTGAGATCGACAATTTTTATTTTGTCTTTGTACCAAATACATGTAGCAAAGAGCTGTACTGGAAGTGTATTTTTAGACCTAAAACTAAACACATGAAGTGGTCTTGGCTGTTCGTTTAGCCTTGATTTGTTTGCAAGAAACGCGCCTTTGAATAAGGCTTTTTGTAGCTGGCTATCGTTTGCCAAGCCAAGTGCTTTGAGGTGTGTTTGCAAAGCGGGTCTTGGATCAGAATAGACTAAGTTTTTATTATTTGGCGTGTGTATAATTGGAGCTTCGGTATTCTTCTTCTTTTGTTTTTTAAGCGCTTTAACTGAGCTTACAAAAGGAATAAATTCTACAACAAAACTTTCGTCGGTCATGCGTGCAAGGCAATGGACATCTTTTTTGTTGCTCGTACTAAACGTGAGGTCGTAAACCTTGTGTTTGCCGCTTCTAATGCTCTTTGTGAAGGCGATATCTGCATCTTGGATGGCGTTATAGAATTGATCTTTGGTAAGCTTATTTTTTTGAAAGAAATCTTGTTGAACAGCTTTGTTCATGACCCAGACTCGGGCGTTCATGGCTTCTTTTACGCGGTTGGATGGCATCCAACTGCAACCACGAGTATTGAATATACCGAAGGTCAGGATGAGGCCTAGACCAAACCCTAAGCCGTAATAACGAAGTCTTCTCCAGAATGATTCCATGGCATAAAAAAAGGGAGCGAGCTCCCTTTAAAAATTTACATTAATGCTTCGAGTTTCTCGGCTAAAACTGCCTTAGGAACAGCACCTACTGATTTGTCGACTACCTCGCCATTTTTGATGAAAAGAATGGTTGGGATTGAGCGTACGCCAAATTTTGCAGAAACACCCATGTTGTGATCAACATTTACCTTTCCAATTAAGGCTTTGCCTTCATATTCTTTGTGCATTTCTTCGATAACTGGGCCAATCATGCGGCAAGGACCACACCATTCTGCCCAAAAGTCAATAATAACAGGTTTGTCTGAGTTCATGACAACTTCATCGAAGTTTGCGTCTGTAATTTCTAATGCCATTTTATTTTAAATTTTGAT
>CAZPWB010000021.1:0-29771 GCA_964590425.1 uncultured Lishizhenia sp.
TATCTTGATTCAATTCTTTTAATAGAAGTTCTTCATTAGGTGAAAGGATACCTTCTAAATTTCCGATGGCTAGTTTTTCATAGGGGTGCCCCTCCTCTGAAGCGTAAGTAGCCATATTTTCTAGATTGGTTTTTAGTAAAGATGGTCCCAAATAGGAGAGCTGCTCAGGGATAAGCTCAATTGGATCTTCTAAATCGAATTGAAAATCAGGATTTTCTGCTAAAAAATCGTTTAACAAAGCAGTTTGCTCTTTGGAGAGCGTACCATCATGGTAGGCCAATATTAAATCTGCTATTTGAACTTCTGTTAATTTCATATTAGTACCTCCATTTTACCAATATATTGTTTTAAAAAGCGACGCGCTCTGAAAATGTAAACCTTAACTTGGTCTACCGAAAGCGCCGTCATTTCGGCTATTTCTTGGTAGCTGTAGCCTTCGAAATCTCGGAGGGTAAGCACCGTTCTTTGGATGTCATTGAGTTGAGCAACACCTTCATCGATGAGTTGTTGAACATCGTGAGCCACACCTGGGTTGTGAACAGGATCGGGCAAGGAACTGAGATGCTGTTGCTGTAGGCTTTGTCTGCGGCTGCGGTCAATTTGTAGGTTGACAACGGTTCTGAACAAATACGACTTGACGCGTTGGTAATCTACGGTATCAAGACGCAGCCAGAGCCGTTCAAACGCATCTTGGACAAAATCTTGGGCAAGGTCGGTGTCTCTGACGTTCTTTAAAGCAAAACGATAGAGGCCATCCGAAAATTCGCGGACACAAGCATTATATTCCTGTACAGTCATCGTGACAATCAGAAGACGGCTTCAAACTTCTTTTGTTACAAAAAAAGTTTTTATTGCTTGTATTTATCTTGGTACTTGTGATAAAGCTCTTCTTGGAAATTAGTAGTTGAGCACAACTTGCCATTGATGAGAATCAGGCTTACGGCATTGGTTTTCATTTCTAGTGCAGGGCCTTTTGAAACGAAAAACGTGGCCTTTTTACCTACTGCTAAGGTGCCGTAATCTTGGTCAATTCCCATGATTTTACAAACATTCAAAGATACCGTCTGCAAAGCTTCTTCTTCGCTGAGCCCATAAGCCATGGTTGTACCGGCTTGAAATGGCAAGTTTCTGGTGTTCATGGCTTGCATATCGCCGTCATTTTGAAGACAAAACAAAATACCCTGTGCTTTCAATAATGCTGGCAAACGAAAGGGTTGGTACGTGAGGTCATCTTCATGTCTTGGTAGACTATGAATGCGATTGAGCATGACGGGAATTTTTGAATCTTTGAGTTTTGGACCCACTAAATGTGCTTCGTCGCCACCTACAATTACAGGAAAGGGCAAAGCAAAAGCTTGTGCAAAATCTATGATATCCACGATTTGTTGGATGCTCTCAGCATGAATATAAACTCGTTTTGTACCTTTAAAACAGGCCTTCATGGCTTGGATTCTGAGCTCCACGACTGGCTCTGTAAGATCAAAAGTAGCGGCCTTGGCCGTTTGGAAAAAGTTGTAAATCAGCTGCTTGTCTTGCGCATAAGTTTCCTTGTTAGATGGCCAATTCACATGGATGCCATCATTGGCAACGATGGTGGCGTCTTCCCAGTTCCAGCCAGCTAAATTCATGATGGCTGAAGTCCCTGAGATAAGACCGCCTCTTGGTGTGGCTTGTGTAATCAGAACACCATTGGTTCTTGCGGTTTCTACAACCCTTGATTCGACATTAAATGCGATTTGTGCACGCACATGAGGATTCCAGACACCCACATCGTTGAAGTCACGGGTGGCTCGTACTGCATCAATTTCAGTGAGGCCTAGAGTATTGTTTGCTGAAACCAACGCCGGGTAAATATGCTGGCCATTGAGTTGAATGATGGTATCCCAATCTTTTGGGTCAAAAGTTTGTGTGAGGGCATTTTTAACAAACACAATGCGGTCATTGACTACACCAATTGCGGCAGACTCTAGTACCTGACCATCGCCAATGTGCGCAACGCCATTGAGTAGCAGCGTGCGTTGACCTAATGCAACCAATTGCCATCCGAGGCATAAAAATAAAAGTAACTGCTTCATGATTAATGGGTGTTTTCTTCGGTTTCTGCTTCCTCTCCAAGTGTGTCACAATGGAAATGTTTTTTTACTTTCTTCTGTGGTGCTTTGCTCGGCTCTCCTAACTCGTTAGAGGCCAACATCAGTGCCAATATACGGTTGCGTTCTTTTTGAATTAGGGTCAGTTTAGCCTCCTGAACAGCTTCTTCATAGTAAATCACACCATCAACAATTGTCATGGATGCCCTAGCCATGATACTAAGCGGGTTAGCAGTCCATAAAACTAAATCGGCATCTTTACCGGCTTTCACACTCCCCATTCTTTGATCGAGGTGTAGGATTTTTGCCGGATTAAGTGTGACTAATTTCCATGCTTCTTCTTCAGTCATACCGCCATATTTGATAGCTTTTGCGGCTTCTTGATTCAAGCGGCGACCCATTTCCGCGTCGTCAGAATTTAGACAAACCAAGACACCTTGTTCTTGCATGAGCGCAGCGTTGTAAGGTATGGCGTCATTGACCTCAAATTTATAAGCCCACCAATCAGAAAAAGTAGAGCCTGCCACACCATGTGCCTTCATTTTGTCAGCCACTTTGTATCCTTCTAAAATATGGGTAAACGTATTGACTCTGAAACCCATGGAATCGGCTACATGCATCAACATATTGACCTCAGACTGAATATAAGAGTGGCAAGTAATGAAGCGTTCTGAACGCAAAATTTCAGACAACACCTCTAATTCGAGGTCAACTCTTGGTGCTGTTTTAGATTTACCCGCTTTGTAGTCGTTCCATTCTTTTTGATAAGCTTTAGCACGGTAGAAGCCATCATAGAAAACTTGCTCAACGCCCATTCTGGTTTGTGGAAAGCGAACGGTGTTGAAATCGCCCCAATTGGCTTGCTTGACATTCTCTCCGAGCGCAAATTTGATGAATTTAGGCGCGTTATCGATGAGTAATTCTTCTGGAGTTTGCCCCCACTTGAGTTTGATGAGCGCCGATTGGCCGCCAATAGCATTTGCCGAGCCATGTAAAAGTTGTGCGGATGTAACGCCACCGGCAAGCTGTCGGTATATATCGATGTCATCGGGGTTCACAACATCGGCAATACTAACCTCTGCTGAAATGGATTGCCCACCTTCGTTCACGCCTTTTGAAATGGCAATATGCGAATGCTCATCGATGATGCCACTTGTTAAATGAAGTCCTTTTGCGTCAACGACTCTAGCCCCTGCTGGTGCTGCGATCGATTGGCGGCTCACCTTGATGATTTTTCCGTCTTGTACCAGCACATCGGCGCCAACCAAAATTCCTTCTTTTTCATTGGTCCAGACAGTGGCGTCTTTGAATAAAATTGTTTTGGTTTTTTGCACTTCTGTATTTCCAAAAGCCATATTTGGAAACCATACTGCCCCGTTGTGTAAAGTATCTGGTTTCAGGCTAGTTAATGGTTGGAGCTCTGTTTTTTTGTTCTGAATGGCAGACCAACGGATCCAGGCGCCTTGTGCATTGGTGCCCTCGCCTTCTAGAACCGCACCGTCTTTCAAAACTTTACCGTGTAATTGAATGAGTTGTTTTTCGGGTTGCCCTAAAGACAAGAACTGCAACGCAATATCTTGTTGATTCAGGATGACATTAGCTTTGGCAGTGAGCGTGTCTGTTCCTTTCACTAACCATGCTTTAGCTTGCGGACGCTCAGGGGTTCCGCTGATTTGTAAGCCATACGTTTGATTTTCAAAGCGGAGTGTATAAGTACCTAAAATTTGGGCTGTATTTGGCGTTTTCCAGACTTTTTGCGCGCCTTGATTCCAAGACTCCAATAATTGAGCTTCGTGGGTGAAGGGATTGCCATTGTAGATTGAAAAACTAGCCAATTTTCCGACTTCCAAAGTACCAATTTGACCTTCAAGACCAAGCCAAGCAGCAGGAATGGTGGTGAGGGCGGCAAGTGCCTGATTGGGCGCCAAACCTCTGTTGATGGCTTTGCGCAAGTTCGTCCAGAACTGATCGGCATTTTTTAAACCTTGTGTACTGATTGCAAAGTCGAGTTGCTGCTTCGCTAAAAGCGCTGCATTGGCAGGCGCAAGCTCCCAGTGCTTGAGGTCGCTGAGTGGAATTTGACTGGCTAAATACGGATCTTTGACATCGTAGGCCTCCGGGAAATTAAGTGGCAAAACAAGTTTTGCTTGGAGCTCTTTGAGTGCCTGAGCAATGGCGTATTCATTGCCTGAGCCTACATAAATAAAAGGACTTTTGAATTCTTTGGAAATTTTTTCGGCACGCAGAATCTCAAATTTGTCGGTGGTTTTGAAAAAGGTAGGCAAGGTATAAATGCTTTGCCATTGAGTCAAAGATTCTGAGTATGGTAGTTTGGTAGCGTTAGTCGAGTAATAATTTAAGTCATACAAAGCCTGACGCAGTAAGGCAATAGCGCCCATTTGTGACGACGGATAACCTTGATGGCTACCACCCTTTTCAAAAGAATAATATTGCGCCGCCTTTGCTTTGACAATCTGACAATGAACAGGCCCCTCGCCTAAACCTACTAAAGCACCGCTTCCCCTGACAATTCCGTCTGTAAAATGCGTGAGTGCAAATCCAAAACCAGCTTGTTGAAGTTGCTCAGCTTTAGCTGCCTGATACTGATAAGCCGCGGACGCAGCAAGCTCTGGATGAACCGCCTCGTTCCAGTAATAGGCGCCCTCTTTATTAGATTCCATTTGCGGGCGCCATCCACTCCCTTCGTACTTGACAGGTTCTAGGCCCACATCTGAATAAAGTTCAACAAAAGATGGGATGATATATTTTCCGGTGTAATCGAGCACTACGGCTCCGTCTTGCTTGATTTGCTTTGCGACCTTGATGATTTTACCGTCTTTTATAAGTAGATCGGTGGTTTGAGCCATCTCGCCCGGCTTGATCATTAAAGTGGCATTTTGGAGGAGGATATAATTTGGTTCAGTGGCTTTAACGCCATTTTCTGGTCCAAATTGTGCCCTTAACTCGAGTGAAACGAAGACACTCAAGCAGAAAAATAAAAAGCTTGCTTTCAT
This sequence comes from uncultured Lishizhenia sp., assembly GCA_964590425.1. Lineage (GTDB taxonomy): Bacteria > Bacteroidota > Bacteroidia > Flavobacteriales_D > Crocinitomicaceae > UBA952. The sequence continues at coordinate 5,105 of CAZPWB010000021.1, forward strand.
AAGGTGTGAAAATACAAAAACTCTGAGAATTACGCTTCCTGATTTAAGCCTCAGGAACATATTTCAGCGCCTCTCGTTTGGCTAGCCCTTGCAAATTTTCTTCCTGCACTACTTTTTGCACCCAAATTGGATTCCATTTCGACACTTCCCTCAAGGACCATCCGATGGCCTTTTGAATGAAAAATTCTTTATTCGATTTAAATGTTCGGATATAATATTGTAAAAGATCTAGGTTGGTTTTTTGCTTGTATTTCAATTGATGAATGATAAGGGTGCGATGCAACCAAAAATGCTCGGAATCTTCCCATTCTTGGGCTAAGGCGGCAAATTCTTCAGGAAATTTTGTTGCAAAATGCCCCACACTGTGCGAAGCAACTAGGTCTAGGGAATCCCACCAAGTTTGATTGCTTAAGATAAAGGTAAGTGCAGTGCCGTCTGAGGGTTGCGCAAATCTTTTGTAGTTGGCCAGTAAAAAATCAATGGCAATGTATTGAACTTCACGGTATTGATTTGCCCAACACTCATAAATGAACTCCCAAGATGCTGAGGGCTTGAGTTGCAGCAGCTGTGCTTTGTGCTTTTGAAAAATTTCCTTTCGTTGGCCCGACATCACGCCTAAAAAAGAAAAATTGTTTTTCATGTAGGCCTCCATCTGCTCAACGCGAGTAGGGTCCTTGACGCGCTCCAAAGAATGTTGAATGTCTTGAACTAGTTCGTGCATGCTGAAAAAATAAAAAATGGCAAATCATAAGCCGGGTTCTGTACCAATGGCTGCACGCAGCTTTGGCGTCTATCATTTATCTAGCTCCAAACTCACGCTTGGAGTCCATCAACCTACCCTCCGAGTCAGGCGAGCAGCCCTCTCTGCTTGCGCAGGCCCCGGTATATTTGGTCTTTCAGCTCGTAAGGTTTACCCTGCCCTGCTTATCACTAAGCAAGCGGTGGGCTCTTACCCCACCTTTTCACCTTTTCCCCAGTTAAACTGAGGTAGTTTAATTTTCTGCGGCACTTTCTGTACCACAACCATCGCTAGTTGCAGCCCTTCCTGTTAGGAAGTACGATACTCTGTGCTGCCCGGACTTTCCTCTTTTCAAATGAAAAGCGATAGACTGATTTGCCGAAACAAAGGTATTAAAGTTTAACGAGCTTTCTTACGAATTGTCCTTTTGAGGCGTGTAGGATTAAAGTGTAGGTTCCGGAAGGAAATTGTGTAAGGTCGATATAACCAATAGAACTGGTATTTTCCTCGACTTGAACCACTTTGCCAATGGAATTTAAAACCTCGATGCGTTCCAACAAAATTGGCGTTTGAAAGAAAACTAAATCGGAGCATGGATTTGGAGAAAGCACCAATTGTGCATCGAGTTCCGAAATACTTGCATCTAAACCCAAGTAATTATCCTGGTATTCAATGGAGGTGATCCCTTGCCCCTGCTGACCAAAACCACCTTCAATGACCTTGAGTAAATAATCTTTTTTACCGTTTGTCCACCACTCGTATTCGGTGGTTGTAAAACTTGGTGGAGCAATCCAGGCACCCTGACCAAAAAATGTTTGATAAATAGAATCTGTTTCTTCGATGTCGTGACGAATTCTGAGTGCTTGGAAAGTACCGTAAGGTGTTGTGAGTGTTCCCCAGCCATCTACCGTTGAGCTGCGCTGACGGTGCTGAATGAATTTAATATCGGCAGCCGGATTCAAGTCGACATAAGTATAGCCCCGAGAGGTATAAGCGTCATTGAAATTGAGTGGTAATTCGTATCTGGTTTCGATGGTGTCAGATTTAAAAGGTAAACCCTGACCTTGTACATCAATTGAATAACCAATGCTTGTAATGGCACTTGAAGTTCTTTTTGAGTATTGGGCTAGATTTGATAATTCAATCGGAAGAAAAGCTGAAAATTGCTCGATGGGTAAGGCTGTGGAAGGATTGTAATAACTAGCTCTGTATGGGGTTGAGGCGATAGGGCCATAAGTTGCAATAATTAAAAATGAGGTGAAGTCTAGCGCCTCGTAATTTTTTAAGGTCTGAGTTTGAGCACTCAGTTGAGAGAAATCCCAGGTGGCATTTGGGCCTGTAGTTTGAAGGTCAAGAGGTATTGGCGCTGCTTGGCTAAAGCGTATGGTGTCATTGGCGTTGGCGTGGTCTGCAACAGCCACCGTGATTTGGGCAAATAATTGCGGACATAAAAACAGGACTAATGCACTGAAGGTTAATTTCATAATTGGAGTTTGTAGCTAAAATTAGATTTTTTATTCGACTTAGAGATGCTAACTTTACGACATGTCAGCAGTCATTGAAGCATATTACCATACTTGGGAATCAGAGCTTACCCTGCTGCGCACCGATGACCCCTTGGTCAATATCGATTTCAACAAAGTAGTTGGTGAACCTGCGGGCCTTTGGGAAGGAACTGCCATTGCGAGTTCTATTCTCAAAGAAAATAGAAAAATCAAACGCGAACAAGGTATCGATGCCTTGGTCCTGACCACTGGCGTCTTGAAGTGGCAAAAAGGCCAAAAAAAATTACAAACACCTGTTTTTCTACACGAAGCACTTAGTTTTCAGGCCGAGCAAAAAAACATAGAATTTGCAGAACAAGCCGAACTGAATCCATTTGTGAAACTTTACCTGAAGAATGAATGGCAACTAGAAGCGCCAGACAATCCGAGTGTTGAGTGGATCGAGACCCTCATACAGAAAGGTGTTTTTGAAAGTTATACTCCTGCAACCTATATTGGAAATTTCCATCCTCAGCGTTATGAACTAAGAAGAGAATGGGAAGCCCTCAAAACTCAAAAGGAGTTTTCAACGGCCCTGCTTCAGGTGCTGGGCGATTTCGACCAAGAAATACCAGTGAACGGAAAACAATTTGAAGACAGTATTTCACCTCTCGATCCCGATCAAAAAAAGGCACTTGAACTGGCCTCAAGCACCTCTTGTGTTATTTATGGCCCTCCTGGAACGGGTAAGTCTGCTGTCCTTAGTAATTATATCGCGCAACTCATTTTTGAGCAAAAAAAGGCGCTTGTTGTGAGTGAAAAACGCGGCGCACTAGAAGTGCTGAAACACCGATTGACTGAAGTAGGGTTGGGTCAGTATTGTTTGGTGGCGCCCAATAAAAATGAACTCAAGGGCTTTTACCAGCAGCTGCAATCCGATTTTCAAGCTTTACTGCAGGCCAATCCCAAGCCAAAGGCATTACAAATAAATGCAACAACTAAAGCTGCTCAATATTGGCAAGAACGCCATGAACTACAAAAAGAAAGCAAGCAAAGCTTTGCAGCACTTCAGGATCTTTTTGGCACAAAACGTATCGTCACTACCGCGTCAAGTGTGCGTTGGAAACAATGGTTAGCGCATCGCGCTTATCAAAAGCAAATTCCTACGGCGTTGTTTGAAATTTTACCGCAACTCGGTAAAGTTTGGTCCGAAAAGGAAGCCCTTTGGTTAGAAAAAGCATGGGAAGAGTGGCAGGATTTAAGCGCTGCATTGAAAAACGACTTTGCGCTTGAAACAACCAAAGATTTAGACGAGCTCGCTAAAAAAAGTCTCATTTGTCAGCAATTTCAAACGCAAGTTTTTCAAAAATATGCCAAACAAATTTTGGCACAGCAACAGGGTCTTGAAAAAACACTAACACAGTATTTACAAAAAGAAAAAAAGCTAGCGCTCCTAGAGGAAAACCTCAGTGCCTGGCTACAAATTCCGAGCAAAGAAGAATTTCCGCTCTTAAAAGCAAGGTCAGAGGAAAGCGGGTTCTTCAAAAAAAGACAGTGGCGCAAACTTGCACAGCAGTGGTTGCGTTTACCTGAACTTCAACTGGGTCAATTTGAAAAAGACCTGAATCTTTATTGGCAATTGAAAGTGCAAGTGCAGCAATACCAGCTCAAACTGGAAGGAATGGGCCTTGAATTGAACAAACAAGATTTACTCATTTTACTGCAATTGCTCAAGCAAATCAATTGGGAAGCGCTGTCGTGGTATCAAGGATTAGCTTCAACCGAACGTTCGTTATACGTTTCAAAACAAACTCAATTATATCGCTTAGCGAGTTTAAACCGCGAGTTATTTCAAACGACTGAACTTCCATTTGCAGCACTCCAAATTCAACTTTCAAAGGTATTTGAAACCTTACAAGCAAATTTAGATAAGCTGCAACAGGTTCCATTTGAACTATGGTCAACACTCAGGCAAGATGAGGAAGTAGCCGAGGCGCTCAAAGATGAATTTTGGTCCTATTTGCGTACCCAATATCCATTGTTGTACCAATTGGATGAGCAAATTTTCAAGCGTGAAATAGAAGCTAGACTAGACCAAAAACAAGCCACACAACAGCTGTTTCACGAAGAGGTGCAGCAGCGTCAACTTGACAAATTTCGAGAACTTGAGTATTTGTTAACTGCACCTATTCGCAAGCTCAACGAAGCACAAAAAATTGCCCGACAAAATTTGCGTAAAGGCAAGTCAATCCTCGTGAAAGAAATGGCCAAAACACGTCAGTTTAGTTCACTTAAAACACTACTTGAGGGGCCGGCTGCCGACTGGCTTTTTGCCATTTATCCAGTATGGCTCTTTAGCCCTACTTTAGTAGCTAGCAGCTTGCCAATGCAACGCTCATTGTTTGATTTCGGACTCTTTGATGAAGCAAGTCAGTTGCCATTGAGCCATGCAATTGGCGCCCTACAGCGCGTAGAAACGGCCCTCATTGCCGGTGACCCTGAACAAATGAGCCCAAGTTCTTACTTTTCAGCTCAAGCTGATGGCGTCATCGATTTACTGCATCAGGCGGCCTTTCACTTGCCGGGTCAGTTATTGCGTTATCATTACAGAAGTGAGCATCCTAGCCTCATTGCTTTCTCCAATCAGCATTTTTATAAAAATGAACTGCAAACTTGGCCATCTACTAGCAATAATCAAACCGCTATCTTTCAACACTTTGTAGCCGATGGGCAATATCTTGAGCGACAAAACATCAACGAAGCTCAAGCATTGGCCAAAGACCTCAGTAAGCTCTTGAAGCAAAACGATAAAGTTGGCGTGGTGGCCTTTTCTGTACAACAATTGCAATGTATATACGCGCAACTTTCTCAAAAAGACCAGGCCATTTTAGAAGATAAAATCAATCAACGGCAAGCGTTTTTCTTGGCGCTCGAGCAAATTCAAGGCGAAGAATGCGATCATTTACTCATTAGCTTTGGTTTTGGGAAGAATGAACATAACGAGTTCAACCTGCGCTTTGGACCTATGAACCAAGCGCAAGGCAGCAAAAGACTCAATGTCCTGCTAACCCGTGCTAGAAAATCGTTGCACTTTTATTGCTCAGTAAAGGCAGCTGATTTTCCGGCAAAAAGAAGCGAAAGTGTTGATTTGATTTACCGTTGGTTTTTATTTCTGGAAGACCCTCAGCTACAAACGAAAAGTCATGACCCACATGAAATATTGGCTAATGCTCGTGATTTTGACACGTATTTGCACTGTTATCGGGTACTGAAGCAGCGTTTGAGTCTGCCGAATCGCGTTTAGGAACCGGATCATAGCCAAAACCACCTCTCGGATGACAGCTAGATATGCGTTTCAAGCCTAAAAATGTTCCTTTGATTGGCCCCCAAACCTGAATGGCTTCGATCATGTAAGACGAACACGTGGGTGTGTAGCGGCAAGATGCCGGAAACAAAGGCGAGATCAAAAGTTGGTAAATTCTTACCAATAAGATGAGCGGAAATCCGAGCCACTTTTTTAAAATGCGCATGGGTAAAATTAAGCATTTCAACATTGTGGTGTGTAAAGACAATTGTTGTAACAAAAATTCACTTTGGGGTTATTGGTATTTTTAAATCATGAAATTTATTACGCTCCTCTCCGGCCTTATTTTTACCTTTCAATTACAACAAATCATAGCTCAGCCCCTAAGCACTTGGGAGGCCGATAAAATTAATGTGCATCAGGCACACGGTGTACACACAATTATGCATGCCGAGGCCCTTTTTGAAGACCGTTGGGACCAGCTTCCGCAGGCTCAGTTTTGGAAAAAAATCATGTTACTTGCCCCAGACTCTTGTTTGGTCAATGTGGCAGCTACCCGTCAAGTCTTAGCAAAAATGTCGAATCGCGACTGGAACCGCCAAACTGAAGCGCAAAAAGATAGCACGCGCCAAGCCTTAAGAATTGCTTATGGCTTGCCATCTACAGAAAGAATCTATGTTACTACTGGCAAAAATGACTTCTATAAGTTTAATGAAGTGTATCCGAGTTTATCAAAAGGAGTTGCCGCATTCGAACGTTACGGCGTTGACCCTTGGTATGCGCAAGCCATCTTATTGATTGAAAGCCCTGCACAAATGCGCAAATCATCTACCGGAGCTTATGGTGCATTTCAATTGATGCCTAGTGTAGCGAGGTCTCAAGGTTTAATTGTAAACAGTGAAACCGACGAAAGAAAAGATTTTGATCGCTCGGCTTATGGCGCTGCACAATTGATTCGCAAAATTTGCATTCCTGAGGCCAAGAAAATTTTAGCTGCACATCAAATATCCTACAATGAATCGGACATGTGGTTTCGCCTTTTTGTACTACATGTTTACCATGCAGGTGCCATGAATGTAGCCGCAGTTGTCAATAAAATTCAACCAACTGAAGGTTCGCAAGAACTCATTAAAGCCATGTGGCAAAATTCCGCTGCTGGTTTTGGTAATAATTCGCAAAACTATTCTCAGTTGGCCTTAGCTGCTCAATTGATCTTGCACGACATGGTTTATCAAAATTGTACGGAAATCAGCCCTTGTGTGGGTCGTTAAGCCAGTACATTTGACCTTGATCAATCTTTAAATTTGCTTCAAAATTATTGGTGTACAAAGCTCCTGTGCCAAAGCCCTGCGCAAGGGTTAACGGATAACAAGCGCCAAATTGCACAATAGCATTGAGCCCGATTGAACTTTCTAAGGCGCTGGTGAGCCACCAGTCAATGCCCAAACTTGCTGCAATAGCAATCCATTCTTTGGTGCCCGTAAAACCACCGTGTAAACTTGGTTTTAAAATGATGTATTGTGGCTTGATTTCGGAGAGCAAGGCGACCCGATCTTGATACGTATTGACGCCTATTAATTCCTCATCGAGAGCAATGGGCACGATGTTTTCCCGACACAAACGAGCCATTTCTTGCGCCTGTCCTGCTTGAATGGGCTGCTCTATACTATGCACTTTTAAAGCTTTCAATTCGGCTAAAATGGCTGCCACTTTTTCTATCGAAAAGGCACCATTGGCATCTACCCTCACGGTGATTTGCTGCTCTGAAAAATGTTGGCGAAGCTCTCGGATGAGCGCCAATTCTTCCTCCCAAGCGATTGCACCAATTTTAAGTTTGACAACCTTGAAACCTTGCGCAATTTTTTGCTGAATTTGCTCGCGCATATTCATTTGTGTGTCCATCCAAACCAAGCCATTGATCGGAATGGACCGCTCCTTTCTTGTAAAAGGAGTATCAAAAAGAAGGGGGTATTTCTCTGCCTGAATGCTGAAGATCAAAATTTCTAAGCCGAAAATAAACGACGGATATGCAGCCCACTTGGCAACAAATTGCAACCAAGATGCTGAAGACATGAAAGCGGGCGTTGTCCATAACTCAAGGGAAGTCAAGGCTTCAGATAGAAAACTTTCTAGTTGACTTTGGTATTGCGTTTCATCTTGAAATTCTGGTGACAAACCCGGTATGATCGGGAATTCTGTCTCGATTTGGCGGCCACCAGTTGTCGTGTATGTAAAAATCCAGGAGGGTTTGCTGTGCAGTACTCCGCGACTGGTCCCTGCTGGTTTTTTGAAAATCAGGCGGTGCAAACGCAATTGATCAAGCATGATGATACGGTTCTCCTTTTAATATGCTGTAGGCCCGATACAGCTGTTCGAGAAAAATCATTCGGACCATCTGGTGCGAAAAGGTCATTTTGGAAAGGGATAATTTGTAATCGGCGCGTTGGTAAACCGCTGCGCTGAAGCCGTAGGCGCCGCCAATAATGAAAACAAAAGGGCCTGCGTGTTGGAGTTGTTTTTTATCTATCCAGGAGGCCAATTCTTCAGAACTAAAGTGCTGCCCATTTTCATCGAGTAGCACCACAAAATCTTGTGGTTGTAATTTTTCAAGTAAGAGTTGCCCTTCCTTTTCTTTGATTTGGGCCTTGCTTAATGCTTTTGGATTTTTGACGTCAGGAAGTTCGAGCCTTTCAAATTGGCAGTAATGAATGAGTCTGCTTTGGTAACGCTGTTCGCCGACTTTTAAATCGTCGAAAGCTGTTTTGCCAATGACCACAAACTTGACCTTCATGCTTATACCGCTTCGACACCTTTGAGTTCAGGAGCCGCAAGTTTGAGCGCTTCCTCTAGGCCGCCTTTGATGGTCATTTGCGACATCGAGCAGTCACTGCAAGAACCCAATAAACGCACTTGAACAATGGCATCATCGGTGATATCAACCAATTCCATATCGCCGCCATCAGCGTGCATAAAAGGTCTGAGTTGATCTAGTGCATCGAGCACTTTTGCGCGTAATTGTGCTTTCTCCATCAAATTAAGCTTTAGGCGTTGCAGCGTCTAGGCGCTGTAATTCGATCTCAAAGTTATGAACTAATTCATCAAAAGCCTGTGTTGTAGGTGTATTTTGCTGAAAAACAGCTGGTCTGCCTGCATCTCCGGCTTCACAAACACCCTGAACAAGCGGAATACTTCCTAAAAACGGAACGCGCATCCCTTCTGCTAAATTCTTGGCACCATCTCTACCGAAAATATAGTACTTGTTGTCTGGTAATTCAGCAGGTGTAAAATAGGCCATGTTTTCTACAATTCCGAGAATCGGCACTTTAAATGAATCTAGGCGAAACATTTGAATACCGCGTCTGGCATCGGCAAGTGCTACTTCTTGTGGCGTACTGACGATCACGACGCCGTCGAGCGGAACCGTTTGCATCAAGGACAAATGGATGTCGCTGGTGCCCGGTGGTAAATCGACGAGCAAGAAATCGAGTTCTCCCCAATGTGCATCGGTGAAAAGTTGTGTAAGCGCTTTGGCAGCCATAGGGCCTCTCCAAACAACGGCATCATCTTGATTGGTGAAAAAACCAATTGACAAAATGCCAATTCCGTTAGATTCTATCGGGCTAATGAGCGATTGCCCATTGACATCTATCATTTTCGGGCGATCACCCACAAGGTCAAACATGGTGGGCATAGATGGGCCATGAACATCAGCATCAACAATGCCAACTTTGTAACCTTTTTTAGCCAAACCACCGGCTAAATTGGCCGTGATGGTAGATTTTCCAACGCCACCTTTTCCGGAAGCTACAGCGATGATTTTCTTGACGTCCGGAAGTATTTTTCTTCTGGCGCTGCGGCTTTCAGCATCGAGGCCTTGTATTTTACACTGAATTTGAATGTCTTGTCCAAAAACGCGCTTCAAGTTAAACTCAATGGCTTCTTGCATGCGCTTGCGAGCGTGCAACGCAGGGTTTGAGATGCGCACCTCTAATGAGACGTTTTGGCCTTCGACCTGCAGGTTTTCAATCAAATTGAGGCTCACCAAATCATTCTTGAGATCTGGCTCTGTAATTTTTCCTAATACCTCGAGTACGGCTTCTCTGGTCATGTTTATTTTTTTGCTTGAATGGATTGAATACTATGAAACATAAAATCTACAACCCTTTTGGAGTCGCCTTGTTCACGATTCATGATCTCATAGTAGTTTTCGTCAATTTTACAGACACTATATATATGATACTTTTCATTGGGCTGTGCGACATAAGCACCCTTCACCACTCTTTTATAAATCAATAAATTGGGTTGTTGTTCTACGACCTTGATATCAAAATAGCGATTAGGTTTGAATAATTTTCTTTTGAACTCTTCAAAACGCAAGGCGTTGTCTCCGTAATCTTCAATGAGCATGGTGTAATTGCGCCCGACATCGATGCGCCACTTAAAACCCCCTATTTCATAACTTACTTTTGGTTTTAATGATGTTCCAATTCCGGCCGAAGCATCGGGCAGCATAATGGTTGCTGGTAAATCATAACGACTTAAGTCGAAGGCTTCGTATTGAACATAATCAAAGTTGTCTTGCTGGTCTTGTTGACACGCAAACAGCACAAGGGCAAAAAGCAAGAGCAAAGATTTTCCAAACATCTTTGCAAAGATACAGCTTGATTTTACTTTTTTTCACAACTTCGTGGAATGGAAAAACAAAGTACCGTTCTAGCCAGTATTTTTTTGATGCTTTCAATTGTTTTGGGGGCCTTTGCCGCACATGCACTGAAAGATATTTTAACTCAAGATTTACAACATACTTTTGATGTTGGGGTGCGTTATCAAGGATCACTTTCGATGGGTATATTAATATTAGCCTTGAATGCAGATCGCTTTAGTTTCCAAATGAAAGGTCTGCTACGAGCCATGCTGATCGGCATGCTTTTATTTAGCGGCTCTATTTACGGTATTGTGGCACTCAAACACGCGGGTATGGCGGTTGGAATGCTGGGGCCAATTACGCCAATCGGCGGTGCCATCAGCATCATTTCTTGGTGCGTCTTCATTTTTCGTCTGTTAAAATACTGACAAGGATTAAACTTTTTTGTCAATCATGTTTTGTTATTGATGAATAGTTTTTACATTTGATTAGTTTTTCATCGTTAAACAGATTATTTTTTAAGCATTATGAATACACTCACTCCAGGAAGCAAGCTTCCATCCTTTACTGGGCTTGACCAAAACGGCAATTCCATCAATAGCTCTGACTACGCCGGAAAGCGTTTAGTCATTTATTTCTACCCGAAAGACGACACCCCTGGTTGTACGGCTCAGGCTTGTAGCATCCGCGACGGCCAAGAAGCACTCGTAGCTGCAGGTGTTCATGTCATTGGCATTAGCGCAGACAGCGTTGCGTCACACACCAAGTTTGTCAATAAATATGAGCTTAACTTCCCTTTGATCTCAGACACCGACAAAACCATCATCCAAGCATTTGGCGTATGGGGCACCAAAAAATTCATGGGCAGAGTCTATGACGGCATTCATCGCATGACTTTCATTTTTGATGAAACACACACCTTAATTAAAGTCCTAGAAAAACCCAATACAAAAGATCACGCCAACGAAGTGCTCTCTTGTTATTAATTATTTTTTTATAGATCGTAAATCGTTTACGATATTCCTCTTGCAACTTTGTAAAAATTATTCACCGAGCCTCGCTCAAAACAACAAACGATATGTCTAAAGAACAAAACCTCGAAAAACTCAAAGCGCTCCAATTGACCATGGAGAAGCTTGACAAAACATTCGGCAAAGGCGCCGTCATGAAATTAGGAGATGCTCCTGTAGAAAAAGTAGATGTCATCCCTACAGGTTCACTCACTCTTGATCTTGCCCTTGGTATCAACGGCTACCCAAAAGGTCGCGTAGTTGAAATCTACGGCCCAGAATCTTCTGGTAAAACTACTTTGGCCATTCACGCTATTGCTGAAGTTCAAAAACAAGGTGGTATCGCTGCTTTCATCGATGCCGAACACGCCTTCGATCAATTTTATGCCCAAAAATTGGGAGTAGATGTCGCTAACCTACTTATTTCTCAGCCAGACAACGGTGAGCAAGCACTTGAAATTGCCGATAACCTGATCCGTTCAGGCGCTATTGACCTCATCGTCATTGACTCCGTTGCCGCCCTCACGCCAAAAGCAGAAATTGAAGGCGAAATGGGAGACTCTCAAATGGGGCTTCAAGCACGCCTGATGTCAAAAGCACTTCGCAAACTCACTGGTTCTATAAATAAAGCAGGTTGCTGCTGTATTTTCATCAACCAGTTGCGCGACAAAATTGGCGTGATGTTTGGCAATCCAGAAACAACTACAGGTGGTAATGCCCTTAAATTCTACTCTTCTATCCGCATCGACATCAGAAGAGCTACACAATTGAAAGAAGGTGAAGACATCATTGGTAACCGAGTTAAAGTAAAAGTTGTAAAGAACAAAGTTGCTCCTCCTTTTCGCAAGGCAGAATTCGACATCATGTATGGCGAAGGTATTTCTAAAGTCGGTGAAATCATCGATTTAGGAGTAGACCTCAACATTCTTAAAAAGAGTGGCTCTTGGTTCTCTTACGGCGAGACCAAACTTGGTCAAGGACGTGATGCTATTAAATCACTCATTCTAGACAATCCTGAACTCATGGAAGAACTAGAAGAAAAAATCAAAAATGCGCTTGTAACACCAAATGGTCAAGCAGAGGTGTTGCAAGACTAAAGCCTATCGTTTGGTTGGAAGGCGGCGCTCCTTGGGGCGCCGCTTTTTTTTATGCAATAAAATCAAGAAGCATACGTTTGTTGCAAGCTGTTTAAATGTTTTATATCTTCGAACCTACTAAAACTAAAAAAAATGAACAAAACACTCTCATTAATAGCGATTTCAGCGCTTTTACTCGGAACTGCATCTAGCTGCAAGAAAAAAGGATGTACAGACCCAAGTGCAGTTAACTACAGCACTGAAGCCAAAAAAGACGATGGCTCTTGTAAGTTTGCCCCAACGCTTGTTGTCAATGGCAATAATCCTGAAACAATCAATGTTGGAGACGCCTACAACGATGCTGGCGCTACAGCGACAAATACAGATGGCACAGCTGCCACTGTAACTACAACGGGTCAGGTAGACGCAAATACCAAAGGCACTTACACGCTTACCTATACAGCAACCAACGATAACGGAACTTCATCAGCAACACGCACTGTGAATGTGGTGATTGGCATGAATAACTGGTTAGTTACTTGGGAAGTAAGTAGCGATTGCGGAACATCTTTCCCGCTTGCTGCTGCACCTGTGTTTGCTACAGGCACAGCCGGAACCAATGATCTACTCATTGACAACATGTTTAATATTGTCGGTGGTACAGCAACTGCAACTGTAAACGGTAGCGCTATCAACATCCCGACACAAACTATAGACTTTACTTTTGGTCAAGTAACTTTTTCTGGTGTTGGCACCATTAACGACCAAGCCAATACCATTACGATCACTTACACTTATGACAACACAACACCAATCATTGGTGGTAGCGGCACTTGTGTAGCAACCTACACGAAAATTTAAGCATCGTATTCTTTTCTAAAAAATACCAATGAGGGCCTTAATCAAGGCCCTTTTTTTGTAAATAATTGTAGCATTTGTTACAAATCATAACCACTGCTATTCTTAAATTTACACACTTACTAACATCGTCTATTCTCATGGGAAAGTTTAAAGAAATTATCGATTCAGCTACACCAACTCTAGTTGACTTTCATGCAACTTGGTGTGGCCCATGTAAAACGATGTCTCCTGTTCTCGAAGATTTCAAAAAAGCATACGGTGCAAAAGTCCGTATCCTAAAAATAGACGTTGATAAAAATCCGGCTATTGCCGATCAATTTAAAATTCGTGGCGTCCCTACTTTTTTGCTCTTTAAAGAAGGGAAAATGTTATGGCGCGAAAGTGGTGCATTTCCTTTAAATGTTCTCAAACAAAAGATAGGTTCATTTCTGTGAACTACCTTTCCGTTTTTAACTTGATGAAATAAAAAAAAGGGTAACATTATGTAACCCTTATTTTTTTCTTGCGTATTTGTTTTCCTAGGCAGAATCAGCTACTTTTGCCCGAATTTTACACTTAACAAGTAATCTATGAACGCTATTTACATTCCTATCGCCCTCTCATTAGTTGGCTTGCTTTTTATGCTCGTCAAAATGGCATGGGTAAAAAAACAACCTGCAGGTGATGAAAAAATGCAAGGTATCGCTAAAAGCATTAAAGAAGGTGCCATGGCATTCCTTTCTGCTGAGTACCGCTTGCTTGCCATTTTCGTTGTTATTGCATCCGCTGCACTTTTTGGTATTTCTACAGTAGTTCCTACAACACACTGGTTGATTGTTCCGGCATTTATTGTTGGTGCTATCTTTTCTGCGATTGCAGGAAACATCGGTATGCGCGTAGCTACTGATGCTAACGTTAGAACAACAGAAGCTGCTAAAACTTCATTGCCAAACGCACTTAAAGTTTCTTTTGGTGGTGGTACGGTAATGGGGCTTGGTGTTGCAGGTCTTGCCGTATTAGGTTTGTCTTTGTTCTTCTTTGGTTTCCTAAACTACTTCCTTCAAGGTGGTGCTTGGGACTACGATAAAATGACAATGGTACTTGAGGCCCTTGCTGGTTTCTCTTTAGGTGCTGAATCTATCGCATTATTTGCACGTGTTGGTGGTGGTATTTATACTAAAGCTGCTGACGTAGGTGCTGACCTCGTAGGTAAAGTTGAAGCGGGTATTCCAGAAGATGATCCACGTAACCCAGCTACAATTGCTGATAACGTTGGTGACAACGTTGGTGACGTAGCCGGAATGGGTGCTGACCTCTTTGGATCTTATGTGGCTACTGTATTGGCTTCTATGGTTCTTGGTAACTACATCATTAAAGACATGGCTGACAACGGTCAAGCGCTTTCTGGTTTCCAAGGTATGGGCCCAATTTTATTGCCAATCATGATCGCTGGTGTTGGTATCATCGCTTCAATCATTGGTACTTTCCTCGTTCGTATTTCTTCAAACGATGCTAAAGAAGCTGAAGTTCAAAAAGCACTTAATATTGGTAACATCTCTTCAATCGTTATTTCAGCGGTTGCCGGATGGTTCTTAGTAAAATGGATGCTTCCTGAAACAATTCAAATGAATTTCTTTGGTGAAGGCGTTATGGAAATTCCTAGCCGTCACGTATTTTACGCAACGCTTGTTGGTCTTTCTGTAGGATACCTTATTTCTTACTTTACTGAATACTATACTGCACTTGGTAAAAAACCAGTTCTCGGTATCGTTCAAAATTCATCTACTGGTGCCGCTACCAACATCATTGCTGGTTTGGCTACAGGTATGATCTCTACTTTCTCTTCAGTGATTTTATTTGCTGCTGCCATTTGGGGATCTTATGCATTAGCTGGTTTCTACGGTGTAGCAATCGCTGCTTCAGCCATGATGGCAACTACTGCTATGCAGTTGGCAATCGATGCTTTTGGACCTATCGCTGATAACGCTGGTGGTGTTGCTGAAATGAGCGAATTGCCTAAAGAAGTTCGTCAAAGAACAGACGTTCTTGACTCAGTAGGAAACACAACTGCAGCTGTAGGTAAAGGTTTTGCTATTGCATCTGCTGCACTTACTGCACTTGCATTGTTTGCTGCTTACGTAACCTTCACTGGTATCGAAGGTATCAACATCTTTAAAGCGCCAGTTTTAGCTGCACTTTTCATTGGTGGTATGATCCCTGTCGTTTTCTCTGCACTTGCTATGAAATCTGTAGGTAGTGCCGCGATGGACATGGTGAACGAAGTACGTCGTCAGTTCCGTGAAATTCCAGGAATCATGGAAGGAACAGGAACGCCAGAATATGGTAAGTGTGTAGAAATTTCTACAAAAGCCGCGCTTCGCGAAATGATGTTGCCAGGTGCCCTCACCATTGTAACACCTATTTTAATCGGTCTTGGAACAGGTTTCATTTCTGGTAACTGGCCAATGGCTGCTGAAGTACTTGGTGGTTATATGGCGGGTGTTGCTGTATCAGGTGTACTTTGGGCGATCTTCCAAAACAACGCTGGTGGAGCATGGGACAACGCAAAAAAATCTTTCGAAGCTGGTGTAATGATCAACGGAGAAATGACTTTCAAAGGTTCTGATGCGCACAAAGCAGCTGTAACTGGTGATACTGTTGGTGATCCATTTAAAGATACTTCTGGCCCATCCATGAACATCTTGATCAAATTGACTTGTCTTGTAGGTTTGGTGATTGCACCAATCTTGGGTGATGGTCACGGAGACAAAAAAGAAGCAGGTGCTGCTCAGTGTGAAATGACAAATGGTCATTGCACAGGTCAAGAAGCTGCTTGCAAAGGTGGTGACGCAACTTGTCATGGCGATAAAAAAGAAGCATGTTGCGATAAAAAGTAATTGAGTCTTCTCTTAACATACAAAGCCACCTTTCGGGGTGGCTTTTTTTTGCACTCATTTTTGAAAAGCCTTTCTATCTTTGTTTGTGCTCAAAAACAAGGATTTTTTTCAGGATGTTTATGATGTCGTTCGGTTGATACCTGAAGGTCGTGTCACGAGTTATGGTGCTATTGCTAATTATTTAGGTGCCAAACAAGCCGCAAGAATGGTAGGTTGGGCCATGAATGCAAGTCATGCACTTTCTGATGTGCCAGCGCATCGGGTGGTCAATCGGGTGGGTTTGTTGAGTGGAAAAAATCACTTCGAAAATCCAATGCATATGGAAGAACTCTTAGCAAAGGAAGGAATCATCGTGGAAAATGATCAAATTCAAAACTTTGAAAAAGTTTTCTGGGACCCCTCCATTGAATTAGGCCTGCCTTAAAGATTCTATTAATTTTGTCAAAAATATTTTTCAATGAAATTTGCTACCAAAGCCATCCACGCAGGCGTACATCCTGATCCTGCAACAGGAGCCATCATGACACCTATTTACCAAACCTCTACCTATGTACAAGATGGTGTAGGCAACCACAAGGGCTATGAGTATTCACGTACGCAGAACCCAACACGTCATGCCTTAGAAAAAAATATTGCCGCTATTGAGAACGGCAAACACGGCGCTTGTTTTGGCTCTGGTTTGGCTGCTATTGACTGCATTATTAAAATGCTCAACCCCGGAGATGAAGTCATTTCAACCAATGACCTCTACGGTGGTTCTTACCGCATATTCAATACCATTTTTGCTAAATATGGCATCGTTTTTCATTTCGTAGATATGCAAAACCCGGCCAATGTGGAGGCACTCGTCAATGAAAACACCAAACTCATCTGGGTTGAAACGCCAACCAATCCCATGATGAACATCATCGATATTGAAGCAATGGCTCAGATTGCCAAAAGTGCAAAAGCCTTGCTTTGTGTAGACAACACTTTTGCAACACCTTACCTACAAAACCCACTAGACCTCGGTGCCGATTTCGTGATGCATTCCGTTACGAAATATTTAGGTGGCCACTCTGATGTTGTGATGGGCGCCTTGGTTTGCAACGACGACGCTCTTGCCAACGAAATGTACCGCATTCAGAACTCTTCAGGAGCCGTTACCGCACCTATGGATTCTTTCTTGGTACTTCGCGGTATTAAAACACTACACTTGCGCGTACAAAGACACTGTGAAAACGGTATTCAAATTGCCAATTACTTACAGCAGCACCCAAAAGTTGCCAAAGTATATTGGCCAGGATTTGAAACGCACCCGAATCATGAAGTGGCTAAAAAACAAATGCGTGGTTTTGGCGGCATGATTTCTTTCACCTTGAAAGGCGATCGTTTAGAAGATGCTCTTGCTTTTGTGAAAAATGTAGAAATTTTTGCCTTAGCTGAATCTTTAGGAGGAGTTGAATCATTGATTGGGCATCCTGCTACCATGACGCATGCGTCTATCCCGAAAGAGGTCAGAGAAAAAAGCGGCGTCGTAGATTCATTGATTCGCCTGAGTGTCGGCATTGAAGATGCACAAGACCTCATTGAAGATCTTGACCAAGCATTAGCTGCACTATAACTGATCGAGACTCTTAAAGAACTGTTCTTTTTTTGCTGGCGACAGCGGAATAGAACTTCCGTCTTTCAAAATCACAGAGCCACCGTCGTGCTTGTCATAGCGCTCCACAAAATTGAGATTGATCAAGTGCGACTGATGCACCCTGAAAAATGAAAAGCCAGCCAACATGGTGTCGTAGTCTTTGAGGGTCTTGGAAACCAAGATTTTCTTGCCGTCGTTCAGATAGAAAAAAGTATAGTTTTTGTCTGCTTCACAATGTACGATGTCGTCGATTTCTACTACAAAAATGCTCTCTTGCGTCTTGAGAACGAGCTTTCTTTTGTGCTGCGGCTGAATGTTGTGCTGCAACACACTAAATTGGCTCTCTTCTTTTTTCTGATCGAGGTGCTGAATGGCATTAGAAAGTGCCGTATGTAACTCTTCTGCATCAATTGGCTTAAGGATGTAGTCAAGGGCTGAAAACTTAATGGCCTGCACCGCAAATTCTTGAAAGGCCGTAATGAAGATCACTTCAAAGTTCTTGTACTTGACATTGCGCAGTACGTCAAAACCATTGCCATCAGGCATTTGAATATCGAGCAAAACGATATCCGGTTGTATGTCTTCAATGGCTTCTATTCCACTCTGAACATTTTCGCCATCGATATAGATATTGAGATTCAGGTCAAATGATTCAAGCATTTTGCGAATGAAAGTACGCGTTGGCTTTTCGTCGTCGATGATCAAAACTTTTGTACTCATAGTTGCAGCTTAAATAGAGGCTTCATAGCGAAGAGGTAGTACCAACTTCACAACTGTTCCGGTTTCTTGTTCTTTATTGAGGTCCTCAAAAAGAAGACTTCCATTAAATTTATACTTTTTATTGATAATCTCAATGCGTTCTTTGGTAATGTCAATCGCCATACTCTTGTGCGTTCGGATTTTCTTGGTTTTCTGCGATTTCTTGCGCCCTACTCCGTTGTCTTCAATCCTGAGCAGCATCGACTGCCCTTCCGCGCGCATTTGCACCAAAATGTGTCCATCTTTTACGGTATGCAATTGCCCATGTTCGATGGCATTTTCGATGAAAGGCTGCGTAATCATAGGTGGTACCATTGCTTTATTGAACAACAAGTCATCGCTGATGTCAAGGGTGTAGTCAAAGCGGTTCTCAAAGCGCATTTTCTGGGTAGCCAAGTACTTGTCAAGGATTTCAATCTCGAGTTCAATAGGAATAAATTCTTTGGGTGAATTTTCGAGGATGAGGCGCATGAGTCTGGAAAACTTCACTAGAAATTGAGACGATTTCTCGGGGTCGTTTTCGAAAATATAACTTTGGATGACCGACATGGCATTGAAGACAAAATGCGGGTTCATTTGCGTGCGCAACAAGGTTTGTGAAAGTTCGGCCTCGCGCTGTTCTTGCTTGATGCGGCTTTGCTGGATGCGCAAAATAAAAATCACGACCCCAAATATGATAGCCACAATAAAAATGATGGAAATAAAAAGCTGGCGGTCTTTTTGAAGTTCTATGATCTTGCGTTCTTTTTGCGCTTTCTCAATAGAAGCCCGTTGAAAGTCAATGAGGCGTTCGCGTTCTTCACGTAAATTACTCGAGGTCATTTCCTCAATGCGGGCTGCACTGCGCCAAACCGGGCTTTTGGCCAACCAATCTGAATAGGCCTTTTGATAAGATAGAGCCGCTTTTAAATCGCCTTTTTGCAGGGCAATTTTTGCCAACAAAGCATAGGCAACAGCTATTTGCGGCCTAATTTGCTCATTTGAAGAGATGGGTTCTAATACAGCTTTGAGGTGTTTTTCAGCAGCTGAAAATTGCTGTTTGATCAAGAAATACTTGCCATATTCGAGATGGAATTTATCTGCCAATAAAGAAGATTGACCCGCTTTCAAGTAATTGGTCAACTTTAAAAAATAAGGGCTTGCGTCCTGCCCTTTGGCAGCAGCAATATTAGCCTGACACAAAATAGCGCGGTGCAAAGCCTCTTGATTATTGATGCGCTCAAAATAGCTCAGGGCAAAATTGAGGTTATTTTGGGCTTTTGTCGTTTGATTGAGTTGCAGAAAATGCTCACTTAAGATGAGCGCTGAATAGGCCCGAAAGAAATCGTCTTGGTACTGATCGGCTAAATTCTGAGCACGCTTGGCATAGGCAATGGTTTGGTCATCATTTCCCACCTCTAAGGAAATCGCTGCAATCAAGATCAAAGGCCTGATTTTGAAATAAGGCAGCTGTGCTTCCTCTGCCAATTGCAGTGAAAATATCGAACGCTGAACAGCTTTGTCCAGTAAATTAGCGCGCCAAAACACTTCTGCTTGGGCTTGCAAAGCATTAATGAGGGTCCAGCCTCCGGCAGAGCGCTTGGCAATTTGCACCGACTGATCACTGAGTATCAGTGCTGAATCTATTTGCCATTGGAATAAATAATGGGTGGCTTGAATTTGATACAACTGCGCACTTTGCTTGTTTTTCATGAAGCGGCGACTATAAGCCAACAAGCTTCTGAAACTCTTTGCTGATTTGTTTGGCGCCAAAGTATAGTCGAGCAATTTTCTGCGCCATTCTAAATGCTTACTCTGAAACGTATAATTACTCAAGCTACGTTGAAATATAGCTTGTGCATTGGGCAAGGCACCTAGATAAACTGCTTTTTCGCAAAGCAACAGCGATATAATTTTTTGATCTTTGGGATTATTATAGGCAAGTGCTTGTTTTTCAATCAATTCAAGCTCTTTAAGCCACGAAGATTTATTTGTTTCTTCTAAAAAAGAAAGCAAATGCAACCTGGCTTGCAAATGTGACGTCTTGTCCTTGGTTTTTTGTAGGTTTTTGCGCAATTGATCTTCTGTTTCAGCATGTAGTAGACATGTAAAAAAGAGGAAGAAAAATGCAAATAAATGACCGTACTTGACCATAAACAACGAATATACAAACTTATCACATGGCTTTCAAGTGCTTAGTTTGTATCTTCGCGTACAAATTTTGAAACATGACCTTTAAGAAATTTTATTTTGTCCTGATTTTTTCCCTATTAAGCTCCTTTTCTAGCTGGGCTAGCCACATTATCGGTGGAGAAATCTATTACGATTCTTTGGGTAATAATCAGTACAAAATCACCATTGAAATTTACCGCGATTGCAACTCTGCGACCAACTTCGATAACCCATTAAATTATACCATCTTTAACGCCGATGGTAGTATTTATCAGGTCCGATACATTGGTGTCTTTTCGCAAAACGTCTTACCTGTCGTCTATGATGACCCCTGCGTGACTGTCCCTAATGATATTTGTGTAGAACGTGCTATTTACATCGATACCGTCACTATGCCGCTGACTCCTGGTGGCTATTACATTTCATACCAACGCTGCTGTTGGACCGGCGCCATTGACAACATTGTTAACCCAGCGGGTAATGGCATTACGCTCACTACCTATGTTCCAGGAAACGCTCTAGTTGCCGTTCATAACCAAGGTGCTCGTTTCATCAACTACCCACCATTGGTTTTGTGCTCGCAAAACACCCTTGACTTTGACCACTCAGCCTATGACCCGGACGGCGATTCCCTGAGTTACGAACTGATGTCTCCTTTCCTTGGAGGAAGCCTCACCAATGTGGTTCCTGACCCTGAAACTGCGGCCCCATACACACCAGTTAGCTGGAACCCAACCTTTTCAGAATTTGTGCCTTTTGGTGCCGGATCAAACGTTACCATTGACCCAGTTACAGGGCTCATGACCTTCACGCCAAACCTCATCGGAAACTTTGTGGCGGGCGTGGCTGTTAAAGAATGGAGAAATGGCGTCTTGATCAATACCAAAATCAGAACCTTTGGTTACCGCGTTGTGGCTTGCCAGGTTGAAGTCCCAATTGAGGTTGATGTTACTGGGCCTACTCAACTCATTGAAGACTGTGGCTTCGCCGGTTTCATTGTCAAAAGAACAGACCTCACTACAAACCTTATGGTATTTATCAGTCTAAGTGGCTCAGCTACAAATGGCGAAGACTACCCGTTCATCAACGATACTTTGATTATCCCGGCTGGTGTTGCTTCAGACACCATTGGTATTTCAGCTATCCTTGACCTCATTACGGAAGGTTCCGAGACCGTTAACTTTAACGTAATTGTACCAAGCCCTTGTGACGGCTCTTTTGACACCACTTCTATTTCCCTGAACATCATTGATTACGTCCCAATGAGCATTGGTGCCGTAGATTCTTTAAATGTTTGTGCCGACTTAGGTGAAGGGACCAATATTTATTGCACCGTCATTGATGGAATTCCGCCATACAATTACTTGTGGGGGCCTGGCAGCTTCCCGAACAACGATACTGTTTTTGTTGCCCCAAGCATTTTGCAACCTTACCTTAATAACTTCCAAGTTTATGTCATGGACCAATGTGCCAAGTCTATTACTTCACCGGTTGTTAGGGTTTACAATCAGTGTCCGTTAGTGGTGCCAAATATCATGACAGCCAATCAAGACAACATCAATGATTTCTTAGTCATTAAAAACTGGGAAGACTACGAACAAGTCAGTATTCAAATCTTTAATCGTTGGGGTAACCTCATCTATGAGAACGACAACTACCAAAACGACTGGAATGGCAATGACCTCAACGGAAAAGCGGTTGAAGAAGGCGTTTACTTCTACATGGTGACGCCAAAAAGTGAAAAATACGAATACGACAACAAAGAAAGAACCCTTTACACTTTACATGGCTTTGTTCATCTTGTAAGGAACTAGAATACAAATCTCTCCAAATAAAAAGGCGCCTCTCGGCGCCTTTTTTATGCATCAATTTTAAAAATGCTTATTCAAAGCTGTAAACCAAACCAGCATGCAGACCAACAGAAGCCGCATTGGTTTTGTAATAAGTTGGGTAATTATCGAGGTCATTGCCAAGTGCATCAACGCCTTTTGCGTCAGCCGTCGAATACATAAAACGAGCACTGATAGAAAGCATCACTGGAATTTTTGGTAAGCCAATGCGGCCACCAACACCTACCATGTAAGCCATGAAATTCTGGTATTTATTACTTACGTCAAAAGCGGGATCAACTAGTGCATGAGAGGCAGAATAAGAAGCCGAACTCACATTATTCATAACCACACCAAATTCACCGAAAGATCCTTTGGAACCACCAACTCTTAAATAAACCGGGATTTGAAGGGTTTTGAGTTCCACTTGTGAAGTGTAAGCTCCACCTCCCCAAATCAATGGTGCCTCACCTTGATACGCTCCTTTGAAATTACCCGCAAGGGCTTCAACACCTAAACCGATTTTTCCAAAATTGACATTAAGCGCTGCTCCATAATTGCTGCTGAAAGCAAAATCGTAATCTTGTGAAGCGCCTAAATCAGAGATGTTCTTATTGAACAAAGCTGTTGAACTTGAGGCATATTTAAGTTGAGCATCAAAGCTAAACTGCGCCTTTGCCTGCGTAACTGCACCTACAAGGAGAAGAGGTAGAAATAATTTTTTCATAGTTAGTTTTTGTTTTAAAGTTAGCAAGATCTCTATACGGAAGGCATCTTTAAATGGTTATCTTTATTCTTATGAAACTTTTCTTACTACTTCTGCTCCTTACTCCATTCTACCATTTATCTGCTCAAATAACAGAGGAGAGCCCCGGTTGGTACAACGGAGAAAACGTCCATCAAAAAGACATCGATTCTCTTTTCAAAGCCAATCCGAAAGCAGAAGAGTTAAGTATCACCTACCTAGACTCCACACTCATACTCCCCAATTTTACTGAATTAGATATCCTTGGTATTAGATCAGAAACACTACAAAACCTACAATTACCAGACCTCATGCCAAATTTAGGACTGCTCGATTTATATTCACCCAAATTACACGCCATTTCAGCAGTTCACACACCAGAACTTTTTGAATTGATGATACACGCGCAACTTGACAGCTTCCCCGCTTTTCTATGCAACAGCCCAGAACTCACACTCGTCGACATTACCAACTACAAATCTATTTCAGTTCCAGGATGTCTGGCAAATCTTTTTTTAGAAGATAAACTCGATATATCAACCCTAGAAATCTACGATAAGAAAGACGGCAACCTACTTATCGAACTCAAAAATCCTAGCTACGACGCACAAGCCGCCGAACTTGCCGCAAACGATTACGAAATGGATGACTTCGAAGAATACGAAAACTTCGACACCTCATTAATCAACCGCCGCATCTTCATCATCCGCCGCGCATTGGGCCTTGCTTTTGCCGGAGTATTGTTGTTGATTGTGGCGAGGTAAGTTAAAATCAGTATTTCTACTGAATTGTATTTATCTGACAACTAGTAAGTTTGTTGCTCTGAATATTTTTTTGATTAATTTTGTCCTATGGATACCGCAGCCAATCATCGTTCTAGTATAAAGCAAACTCCTTCGCCTCAAGCAGAAGGTAAAACGCTATTAACAAAAGAATTAATGAAAAGCATCAAAGTACCGGCCCGCAAACTGAACAAGCTTCACGCTAATGGCCAACGATCCATTTTGTTGGTGAGGTGATCATCACATCACATCCCTATCCAATAAAATTTATTCAGAGAAAGCAATGAAGGGTTCAATGATTTGGAATACAAATTTTAAAGCTTCACAAACGGAAGCGCTTCATTTTCAATTTTTAGAATGTAGTTGCCTTTAATAAGGTCTTCCAACTGAATTTCCCCTGAGGTCTGGCCGCTCTTGATCAACTTGCCATCTACACTGTAAACCGCAAAAGAAACCGCCTCACCTTTCAAACCAACCAAGGTCATGACATCCTTCACCGGATTTGGATAAAGTTGAAGGGATGTGTTGGTATGGGGTTGGATGCCTGTAAAATCTAGTTCAAGATTAAGGGTAATGACGCTGTCGCAGCCATTTGCAGCAGGAACTACTTGGGTGTATGTTCCACTCTGGGTATAGGTCTGGCCATTTAGAGTATAAGAATCAATCGCGGTCTGATTGATCGTGCTTGAAGCATTTTCTAAAACGGTAACCTGAACAGTGTCTGTCCCGATACAACCCAAAGAGTCCGCACCAGTCAAAACATAAGCCCCACTCTGCGCTGG
>CAZPWB010000021.1:29871-35679 GCA_964590425.1 uncultured Lishizhenia sp.
GCGAAGGAGATCGCGGAAAAGAAGAAAAGAAATGTGATTAATGATTTGAAGTGCTTTTTCATTTATGAAAGTATAGTTGATATGCTAATTAATTCAAGTCGAATGGAAATGACGCTTTTAAGTAGTGATTTATGCCTAGGTATTTTATCTTTATTCTACAATGACATCAAAACCATTGTTCTTAGCTTAACAATTTCTGCTTGAATTTGAGTAAGGCGGACTAGTGCCTGAGAAACTGTGGCATTAATAAAAGTTCTATTTGACCAATGTACATTTTTTATATCATAATAATTTCCCCACTCAGAATCTTTCCAAAATTTGAGGTTGCTTTCTAGATATTTTAGAGTATTTTCTAATTTTTCAGATGGGTTTTTCTTGAGCGCGGCTTCAACAATTGCAATGTAACCCTCTTGGGTGGCAATAATCTCATGCCATAAGCGCTGGCCTTTGCGGCTATTAACATTTGTGATATCTGGACCAATTAGCAGAAACGAAGTAAATTCAATGTCTGTTTTATTATTTAATTCACTGAGGTTTAATTCTGTAACAGAAAGCGTTTCGGAATTAACAGATTTTTCTTCTGTAACTCTTTCATAAAATTCCTTACCATTCGTCTCAAACACAAGGTCTTTTTTGATATTATCAGTAAAGTCCAAGAAATCTTTTGTTTTCTGATTTATGTTAGAGATATATGGATCTGTTTCTGAAAGACTCGGGAACGTCACTAAGTCATTGTCAATTTGTTTTTGCAAATGATTTTGAAGCGCAATTTCTGAATCAAGGACACGAACATGAATTTTCTTTGATTCAAAAAGTAGAAAGAAAGATAGCGCTGCAGAGGCAATTACAATTGATCTTAGTGAAAGTATATTTGTCAATGATTCATTAATCTGACTTCCTTTTATTGACAAATAAATAAAAGTAAGCAGCATGAACCCAAGGCCAATTAAACCCAACTCATTCGCACCGGGCCAGTGAAATATTCTAAAAAGAAAAACATAAGAAAAAAAGAAGAAGCTGAAACTTAAAAAGCTTAAACCATTCGTCTGCTTTCTTTGCTTGAAACCATTAACAACAAAGGCAGCAGGAAGTATCAAACTCAATGAAATAATGAGCATATCATTTGCTCCTGGCCAGTGCATAATTTTAAAAAATAATGCTTGGGAAAGGAATAATTGCCCAATAAACATTAAAGTTGTAATCAATTTTGAAGAGCCATTTTTGTAGTCTTCAAGGAGATGAAGAATTAAAACAATTGGAAGTAAAAGTCCAAAAGAAATAAGAAACATGGTTGTGCCATAAGGCCAATGATACAATTCGAATATTGTCGAAGTAAGCATTGATATTATCGTTGCAATAGAAAGTAATTTTTTCATGTTGTAGGGTTTTGTACGGTTAGTAAAAAGCATGGTTAGTAATTTTATAAATATTAAAAAAAGTTGCTTCCATAATATTTAAAAGAAAAACTCAATTAAAACATTCTTGATCTAATGATCTAATAGAAATCAGCTGAATCAAATTGTTTATAGTCATTCCAAACAAAGAATTGCTTTTATTTTGAAGGTTAAATAGTTATGGTACTACTTCTAATACCGATGACATTGTTTTTACTGCGCCAACTGGGCTATGATACCTCAATACAAGGGTAACCTTTTGACCTGGCTTTGCTTTTTCAAGAATTGAGGCAGGGATAACATGTCCTGAAAATACATTAGTATCCTTCCCAATGATAATTTCTCCACCTACCACACTAAATGAGACTCCAGTAAATGATACATCTGCACCCAATGCAATTGATAATTTACAACCCATAGTTTTTGAGACCGTTGTTGTTATTAATTCTGGATTTGGAAAAGCCCTGACCTTATAATTGAATGTGCCATACTCCGTTTTTATTCCTTTTGGAGATACCCCGAATAGAGAAATTCTAACGTTGTTTGTATTGCCAACCTTTACAATGTATCCGTTAATCTCCTTTCCGCTATCATCAGCCCATACCGATTTTGAAATTGACGCACCCTCAGAGCACACTAATTCAATTTGCTCATCACAACCAACAACTGGTAAGATTTTATTGTCATACCCTCTGTATAAAACAGCCATTTCAGGAAGAGAAATGGTCGCATTTTGTGCAAATAGAGGAAAAGAGGAGAAAATAGCGAGAAGAAAAATGTATAATTCTTTCATTTTGTTAAAATTGAGTTTGGTCATTAATTAAATTCAGCATTGATTTGAGTTTACCATATGTCATTGAGCTTGTAGTTACATTCAAGAATTTATGCCAGTTTAAAGGTGTCTCAGCATCAACTTTAATATCTCTGATATTTTGGTTCAATAAGGCATTGCTCATAGTACTATTTCTAAAATTAAATTGTAGATATGACTCTTTCCGAGGACCTGATTCCACATAAAAATAGATATCATTGATGTCTGTATATTGAATCCCATCATTTTTTAAACAATAAGAGAATGCTACTAAAGTTTTTGGAACTTCAGCCCATATTATGGCAGTTTCCGGAGTTTTGCGGACAATTTCTCCTTCCTTGGTTTGAGACCACCATTTTTCTAGATCATCTCGATTCAAAGTAAATAAATCCTGATATTCTAAATCTCCTTCATAAGTACTTAAATAAGCAGGTAGAGATTGTGTCGTCTTGACAATGTTTATGTAGACCCCGGAAAAATACCCATAAAAACTAATTGGTGTGCCAATGTTTTGTGTTTCAACTATTGTATTAATTTTTTGTTCTGGAAGTGTTGGTGATAGAGGATGAAAATTGTCAAAATATTTAGAACTAAGTGGGTTAAGTTCTGAATTACTTGATATTTCACTACAATAAGGATCTGAAAAAGTTGCCCCGTGAACTTCTAATCCATTAAAGCTAGATTCTCCTCTTTTCCAGATCATAAAATCATCATGATTCACCATATCTAAACACTGTTGTTTATAACTGTCGACAATCAATTTACTTTCAGTTTCATTTAGCATTTTCCAAAATGAAAAACAATCCGTTTTAGCAATTTGATTATAAGTTAGTGATAGAGAAATAAAGTTTTTCCCATTTGTGCCAGACTTAATAAAATGTATCCACTTGACACTATCCACTTCTTCAATTAATAGAGCATTTAAATCACGGATATCAAAATAATTGGATGAGTAAATTCTTACAGGCATTCCAACCTCTGTATTATTCCAATAATACTCTAAATTACTTTTATCGATATCAAAAAGTCCTATGTAGTCTTTGTTCAATGAATCGAGGACTGCATCTAATGATCGACTTGTCTTTATTAACATCCAAGTATCCTGACTTATTGGCCTGTAAATTTGCAAAACTGGATTTAATGAAAATTCAAGCATTGTTTCTTTCTGGATGCCATAATCTGCTAGCATTTTATCAGTGTAAACACCTTGAAAATTATTTTCAATAACCATAGCCGGGATTATGGATAGGTTATTCAATAAAATACTTACAAAAGAATTTGGATTCTTGTAATCAAAATACACTGCGTTAGACCCTTTATTTTCAATTACCGCAAATTTTTGAGCATTGAATGAATATGAAAGAAACAGAATGCAAATAATTATTGTGCGTTTCATTTGTTTGTAGTTAGAATTTAACATTGGAAGAAATAAATCTTCACTGATTCGTAAAATTTTCAACCAAATATATGTATTTACATATTTTGCTATGAAAAAAATAAGGTATTTATGTTTTTACATAAGGGTTCTCCTATTTTAAAGTGGGAACTTCGACTTATGTCTATACATACTGACGAAGCACTTCTAAAGCTTATTGGCAACAGGATTCGGGAGATTCGTAAGGAGAAAAAAATGTCACAAAAAGATGTTGCTTTTAGGATCGGTATGGAAACATCAAATTTTTCTGTTATTGAAACTGGGAAGTCGAATCCGCAAGTTTTGACCTATGCAAGAATAGCTGCGGCGCTTGGGGTAGATTTGCGTTTGCTCTTCGATTTAGAGCCGCCATTTGATTTCAAAGCTTTTGGTGAAGAGCCCACGACGTATAGTCCGAGGAAGCATATGAAGTAGTTAGTTTTTGAGCGTACTTTGAATGGCCTTCGATACCAAGGTGCGTTCGGAGTTTCGGATGTCGACCAATTTGGCGTATTTCTCAAAGGAAAGTAGCGCTTGTTTGACCTCCTCGACGATCTGGGTTGGATGCTTGATATTAAAATGTTTGGCCAAGCGGATGAGGTCGGTTTGAGTAGGGTTTTGATAAGAGCCCGCATACGAAAGTTGATGACAATTGTTGATGGATGGAGAAAATGTGAGGTCATAGGCCGGGGCAAAATGCCAGTTACCATGAAAATCCATTAGAAAGCCAAAATTTTTGGAGTGATCATCGGTATTATGGGCGTATAAATTAAAAACTGCCAGTCGGAATATCTTTTCTGCAGCGCCTAGATCGTTTTCTAGACGGTTAGCTAAATCCATTAAATGACCGTAATCGAGCGTGCTGAGTCGAAAGTTGTCATTTAGTAAGCCGCTCATCGAATGAAAATGCTTTCGCCAGCCTTCACCTTGATCAAAACGTAATGTACCGAAATAACTGCGCGTTGTATCGCCATAGAACAACCTAGATTCACTCATTTCGATTCCACAATCAATGGCCAATTGATAATAGACAAATTCTATTTTGGCTGCATCGAGTAAATCTTGTTGCGCTCTAAATTTAATGATGTAAGGCAAGGAGTTTGGATGAGGAGTCGCATGCAAAAGAGCTCCTAAATCAGTATAATAGACATGCATTTTTGGACGAGCTCCTACCGAATTTCCGCCGAAAGCCGCCAACTCATCTAGAGCAGTTGATTGCCCTTCTTGCAATAATTTCTCAGCCTCCATTGCATACCGATCTAAATCACCTTCCAGTTTATATGCATTGAATTCACTTTCGGGCTCATAAACGAGTGCACCAATTCCATTTTTACCTACAATTGCTAATCTTTCAAGTGCAGAAACGGTAGACGGAGCCTTACCAGACTCGATGAAAGAGCGGTCTGTTAATAATTTACCCCAACCATCAGGGAGACTGTCATTAAACACACCAAACAAACCGTCAAAAACATGTGTAGGACCACTCATGATCCCGTCGTTCTTGATCATTTTCAGTGGCGAAATTTCAAGGTTGGAAGCTAAAAAATCTTCACTGAATTTAAAAAAATACTGTTGGGCGTCTTGTGCTAGTGTCCCTACCCACAATTTTTTTATGCCAAAATCTAAACTCACCTTCAAATTCATCACTCAGCATCATTAAAAAGCTTCTTGAAATCGGGCTCTTGTTTCATTTCAAAAACTTCGTTGATGTCCTCGAGGCATTTCAAGACAAAGGCAATGCGGAGCAACGCATCAAAAGCGATGAACCCTGTGCTTTCAAATCGCTTGTAGCTGCCTAAAGAGCATTGCGCACGCTTAGCCAGCTCGGCCTGAGTAAATTTGGCTTGCTTGCGGAGTTTCTTGACTTGCTGAGCGATATTTTCTTGAACCGAATGAGGACTTAAGACGAGGTCATACATGGCTAATATTTTAACCTAATTTACCTATTTTTTATGTTTTTAGCTAATATTTTAGCTTTTTATTTAATGTTTGGATATAAAAAAACCCAGTACGGAAAGTACTGGGTTTTCTTGTGATCCCGTTTGGATTCGAACCAAAGACCTACTGCTTAGAAGGCAGTTGCTCTATCCAGCTGAGCTACGGGACCGAATGAACTAAAAAAGGGGGATGATTTCTCATCCCCCTTGTCGGGGCGGCAGGATTCGAACCTGCGACCTCCTGGTCCCAAA